>NZ_JBFSSD010000011.1:0-70964 GCF_041466145.1 Vibrio sp. 10N.239.312.D08
CCCGTAGAGGACTTTCACCTCCTAGATCAACGCCATGCTCGGCGCACAACAAAAACGCCTCAAGCAATGCTTGAGGCGTTTTTTTATAAGTTAAACTTTTCTATGACTTAACCTTTCGAAAGGTTAGGGTCTAATGGGCTCACGTAACCAGACGGTTTAAGAGCCAACACATCACAGTTAATCTTGTCGATAACATGTTCCGCTGTATTACCAATAAATACGGCAGACAAGCCAGTACGACCCGTTGTACCCAGAATCACCATCGCAGCGTTATTTTCAGAAGCGACGCGAGGAATAACATCTTCAGGCAAGCCTTGCTCAACCACAGTTTGTTCTTCACACATACCATGCTTCTGGCGCAATGCTTTCATTGCCGTTAAGTGATGACCACGAACCGCGTCAGTATAAGACGTTGGGTCAAACTCTGGCAGTTCAATGGTGATATTCGCAGGTGTCACTGGGTAGGCATTCACCAAGAACGGTTCCGCATCCAAACGACCGGTGATCTCTAGCAATCTGTCGACCATCGTATCGTTAAGCTCTAAATGAGCTTCTGTTTCAGAACCTACATGAACTGAAGCAAAAATCTTCGCGTGATCTGGCCAGAAATTGTTTTTAACCAATAGCACTGGGCTAGGGCACTTTCTCAATAAGTGCCAATCGGTTGGAGTGAAGATGACAGATTCCAAGGTATCGTGCTTACGCGTGCCTTTGATTAAGATGTCGTGCTCGCCGCTGTAAACCTCAGCAATGATCGCTTCGTACGGGCGGTTATGCCAAACCACTTGTACATTAAATTCAATAGAATCATCTAGGTAAGGTTCTGCGACTTTATTCATCCAAATTTCGCGTTGGTGAATTACGCCTTTGCGCATTGCGTCTCTTTCATCGATAGAGAGCATAGATGTCATTTCATACGAGAAGTCGTATATCGACAAAAAGAAAGTGATGTGGCTTGTTGAGGTGCTTTTCTTAGCAAGTTGGATAGCACGAACTAGAGCAGGTTGCTCATCGTGATTAATGTCTGCGACAACTAAAATTTTGTTATAGATACTCATAACTAAGCCTACTTTTCAGACCGAACATATAAATAATGTAGCGTAGTTATGGAGAGATTAAGAGAAATATAAGAGGTTTTAAGAGAGAAACATGATGTAGCTCATTATTGAACTACATCATTGATATCTAGACTATTCTTTTGAAACGCCAGCAAGTTCCATCAACGCATCGTGATCTTCGATAGTGATATATTTGCCTTTAACGCTCAAGATGTCTGCTTTTTGGAAGCGACCTAGAAGACGGCTGATTGTTTCAACAGTCAAACCAAGGTAGTTACCAATATCGCCACGAGTCATCGTTAGGCGGAACTCACGCGGGCTGAAGCCACGTTGAGAGAAGCGAGTCGAAAGGTTGTAAAGGAATGCAGCAAGACGCTCTTCCGCGTTCTTCTTAGAAAGAAGCAGAATCATTTCTTGGTCACCTTTAATCTCGTTACTCATCAGGCGCATAATTTGCTGACGCAATTTAGGCATTTTTCCTGATAGGTCATCAAGAATCTCATATGGGATTTCACATACCATAGAAGTTTCTAGCGCTTGTGCAAAACTAGGGTGTTGGTCACCAGTAATCGCATCGAAGCCAACAAGATCGCCCGCTAGGTGGAATGCAGTAATCTGCTCATCACCTTGCTCGGTAATCGTGTAGCTCTTGATCGTTCCAGAGCGAATAGCATATAGAGATTTAAGCTCGTCACCGGCTTTAAATAACTCTTGGCCTTTTTGAATAGGCTTTTTTCTCTCAATGATCTGATCAAGTTGATCGAGTTCAGATTCATTCAAAGTAAACGGAATACAGAGCTGGCTAATACTACAATCCTGGCAATGGATCGCACAGCCACCAGACTGAACACGTTTCGTCACAGGCTTTTCAGAAATCATAACAATCTTTCACTATTTGATATACGTCAATATTTTAGCATTCCTTTATCCAGTTGGGTAGTAAAAAAACCGGATTTAAAGAATGGCTATACGGTATAAATAATGAGCTGTAGTGCCATATAACCGGTATAGAAACCGTAAATGAGGATTAAAATTGCGCCTAGTTGGCGAAATAAGTCAGCTTGTTGCAGTTTCTTGAGGAAATTAGCACCCATACCAACCGTCAGCATCGCTGGGAGCGTCCCTAAACCGAAAGCAAGCATAATACCTGCACCGTTGTACCAACTTCCTGATACGGCCGCCCACGTAAGCATTGAGTAAACTAAGCCACATGGTAGCCAACCCCAAATAAAGCCAAACGGCAAAGCGTGGCTAGGGTGCTTCAAGGGTAGAAATGATTTACCTAAAGGAGAGATATAACGCCATAGCTTCTGTCCGACTTTTTCAAAGAACAACAAGCCGAACCACCATTTACCGATATACAACCCTAAGACGATCATGAAGCCAGCAGCAAATAATCGCAGCCAACCTAGCAGAGCGTTAAAATCGCTTAGCTGACCTATCGAAGAGATTGCACCGCCAATCACACCGCCAATCACGGCATAACTTAGCAAGCGCCCTAGGTTATAAAGTAGGGGAATAACAGGGGAAGGTTTACTGTTGCCAATCGAAAGAAGCGACGCAATACCACCACACATTCCCATGCAGTGACCTGCGCCGATCAATCCAACAACAAAGGCTCCGATCCAATCAGGCGTCATCGTTCTTTTTGTCTACGTTAGTTTGGCTCTCGCCGTTAGCTTTCTCATTCTTGACAGGTTTGCTATCAGAATGGTTGTGAGCCTTTTCGTCTTCATCAAACAGAATGTTGTGACCTTGACGTTCTAGGTCTTCAAACTGTTCGCTCTTCACCGCCCATAGAAAAATACCAACAGCGATGCACACCAGAACAATCGCAATGGGGATCAGAATGTATAAACTTTCCATTATTTACCTTGCTCTTTTAAAAGCCTTAACGAGTTAGACACAACAATAATAGAGCTGGCAGACATGCCCACAACGGCAATGTATGGAGCAACCAAACCCGCAACGGCCAATGGAAGGATGAGTAGGTTGTATCCCAATGACCATGCTAGGTTTTCACGAATTATCTTACGCGTTTTTAACGCCAAAGTACGCGACTTAAGTAATCTATCAAGCTTATCACCCAACAACACCATATCCGCAGAGGCTTTCGCCACATCCGTACCGCCGCCCATAGCGACAGAAAGGTGAGCACCCGCAAGAATAGGGGCATCGTTTATCCCATCGCCAACCATCATAGTAATGTCACTTGCATCTCGAGAGTTCAAGTAAGCAAGTTTATCTTCAGGTTTCGCGTTAGCAACAATATCAGTAATACCGATCTCTTCAGCAACAGGCTTCGCATTGATCAAAGAATCGCCAGTAAGTAGAGTTGTTTTGATGCCCGCTTCTTTAAATTGCTTAATAAACTCGATGCTTTCTTTACGAATGGGATCTTCATAAGTGAACGTCGCGATATGACGGCCCGCCATCGACAAGTAAATGCCGTTGCTTTCCGATGGTTGAGCTTCGCCTAGAATGAATTCGCTACTACCAATCGCAACTTCTTGGCAGTTCCACTCACCAGTGATGCCTGAACCAATTACGTTATTGACAGACTCTACTTCGATATCATCAGAAATATGAGTCTTAAACGCTTTAGCGATAGGGTGGTTAGCGTGTTGTTCCAGGCTCGCCGCTACTTTGAGACAAGTGTCTTTATCAAGTTCAGCGAAGGTTTCAACTTGGCTGATACGAATATCACCCTCAGTCAATGTACCTGTTTTATCGATGATCAAGTGATTTACTTTGCACAAGGTTTCGAATACGTGGCCTTTGCGCAGCAAAATACCGAAGTTACCCATGCGAGACGTTGAGCAAGTAATCGCCGTCGGTGTTGCAAGTGACAGAGCACAAGGGCACGTTGCGACCAATACCGAAAGCATGATCCAGAAAGCGTCTTCTGGTCGTGTTTGGTGCCAGTAAAACCAAGTACCGAATGAGATGATTAAGATCACCGCAACAAAGTATCGAGCCACAACATCAGCAATTTCTGCAATGCGGGGTTTAGACAATTGCGCTTCGTCTTGCAGGCGAACGATATTGGAAATCACCGAATCCGCTTTTGATGTCATCACTTCCAGTTCAAACGACTCATCACCATTCAATGTACCAGCGTAGACAGTATCGCCTTCGTTTTTGACCACATGGATAGATTCGCCAGTCAGCATCGATTCATCGATATGAACTCTGCCAGACAATACTTTGCCATCGGCAGGAATGTGCTCACCCGGTAGAACGCGAATTTGGTCGCCAACTTTTAAGGTTTTGACTGGAACTTGTTCGCCATCTAACGTTGTTGCCATAGCAGGAACGAGCTTAAGCAGGTTACCACTAGCAGCGGCGGCTTTACGACGAGCGCGCATTTCAAGGAAACGACCAAGCAGTAGGAAGAAGGTAAACATCGAGATAGATTCGAAGAATACTTCACCTTTCTCTGTCACCGTTGCGACCAAACTTGCAACGTAGGCAAACAAAAGAGCGATCGACACAGGTACATCCATACCCAATGTTCGACCTTTGAGGCTACGCCACGCGTTGATATAGAAAGGCAATGCAGAGTAGAGCAGAACCGGTGTTGCAAAGATTAAGCTCACCCAACGGAAGTAGCTTTTGAATTCGGGCTCAAGGTTACCGAAGACTTCAAGATACAACGCCACAGCCAGCATCATGACCTGCATGGTTGCTAAACCAGCAATACCAAGACGATAGAGATAATTCTTCATCGATCGATGATAGGCGGCTTCTTGTTGATCAGCCTCAAAAGGTGCGGCTTTGTAGCCTAAGGTATGGATTGCAGACAACAGCTCGCTCAGTTTCGTCTGAGTGTTGTCCCAACTGAGCAGGGCGCGGTTAGTCGTGGTATTAACACGAATACTAACAACCCCTAACTTTGAAGAGACTTGCTTTTCAATAAGCCAAGCACAAGCAGCACAAGAGACACCTTCTAGTGACAATGTCACTTCAGAGGTGTTTTCAGAGTTACGGACGAACTCCAATTGAACATCTTCGTTGTCGTAATGACTGAGTGCCAGAAGTTGCTCTGGCACGAGATCCGCTTTTTCAGCTGGAGCGGTACGATATTGGTAGTAAGAGACCAGACCGCTATCAACGATTGTCTGGGCTACGGTTTCGCAACCCGGACAACACATAGGTCGCACCGATCCTAAGATTTCTACTTTAAAATCCGTTTCCGCTGGTACATCTTCACCGCAGTGATAACAGGATTCACACATAAGCTTTAGTTCGTTAGTTGAGTAGGAGTATCAATAGGGAAGTTCATGCGACCTTGCACTAACCATTCAGAATCATGCGGCGAAAGCTCGATAAACCATGGACCTTGCATTTCATGGTCCAGAGTCAACGTGTAGTTGCCTCTCGCATCAGCGGTCAGTAGCTGAGTAAAATCACGGTCAGGCAGCGTTCGGTGCACGAACATTGCGCTAATAGCAGGGAAGTGGTCTAGTTTGCCTTTGTCGAGAGTAATGATAACTGAGTTACCTTTCTCGCTAACTGAAGCTGATAAGCCAAGCTCTTTAGCAACATTTACTTTCGAAATGTCGACATTAATACCTTTACCTTTTTTATAGTAATCTTCAGTGACAACGTTAACTGAATGGTTGGTAAGTATCGCGACTCGAACCAATGTTAGCATAGAAACGCCAACGGTTAGGAAGATCAAAAACCACGGCCAAAACTGCTTATACCAAGGTTGTTCCATATTATTATTCTCAATATATACAATGAAATAAAACTAATTTTTACAAAAACTTAAGGTTATAACTGTAAAAGAAAGACAGCCCCTTAAGAAGGGGCTGTTATTATTATGTTACTCTTTATCTGAGTTGCTGAGGCTCCAGACGTAGGCAGAGACGAGCTGAACCTTATCCTCACCGAGGATGTCCTTCCAAGCCGGCATTACACCAGAACGTCCGTACATGACTGTTTCCGTCACATCAGCGCGAGAATCGCCAAATAGCCAGTCGCGGTCAGTCAAGTCAGGTGCGCCAACAGCAGGGTTACCCTTACCATCAGTACCGTGACACGCTGCACACACTACAAAGCGAGCTTTACCAGCCTCTGCTTCACGTGCGTTTACGCTACGACCAGAAAGGCTAAGCGTGTAGCTAACTACTTCTTTTACGCCTTCTTCGCCAAGAGCGTCTTTCCAACCTGGCATTTGACCGACACGACCATGCATGATGGTAGTAACGATAGCTTGTGGTTCACCACCATATAGCCATGCGTCATCAGTTAGGTTCGGGAAACCTTTCTGACCACGTGCATCAGAGCCGTGACACTGAGAACAGTTTTGTAGGAACAAACGTTGGCCCACTTTGATTGCATCGGCATCTGATGCAATGTCAGGGACAGAACGTAGACCGTTTTCGTCGTGAGCTAGCTTTCTGAAAGCTTCACCAAAGTAGGTGTCAGCATCATCAAGTTCTTTCGCGTATGCGTCTAACTGTTTGTTTGCTTGCGCAGCAGCGATTGCAGAGCGAGACTCTTCTACGCTACGAACTGTTTGGTTTGAACTCGTCCAACCTAGTAGACCTTTAAAGTTGCCAAGGCCTGGGTATAGAGCTAGATAAACAGCTGCAAACACAATTGTGCTAACGAAAAGGTATGTCCACCATTTAGGTAGCGGGTTATTAAGCTCACGAATACCATCGTATTCATGGCCCATATCCTGACCTTCTTCTACACCTGTTTTATCGTTGGAACACCAACGAAGTAAGGCTGCACAGCCAATCAATGTACCGATTGTGATTACTGTTACCCAAATACTCCAGAATGTACTCATTACTTCGTCACTCCTTGATTTTTATCTTTCGCAGGTGCTTCATCAGCGAACACTAGGTTTGCATCTTCGTCGAAGCGCGACTTACGATTTTTACCGAAAGCCCACCAAACGATGCCGATGAAACAAGCAAAAACAGTAACAGTCCAAACACTTTGAAATGTAATAATGTCCATAATTATTCCTTATTTCATTGCGTGGCCAAGCGATTGAAGGTAAGCGATGATTGCATCCATCTCTGTTTTTCCTTCAACATCTTGTTTAGCGTTAGCAATTTGTTCGTCTGTGTAAGGAACACCAAATTGATTACGGAAGATTTCAAGCTTCTGTTTAGTCAATTTGCCATCAAGTACATTCTCAGCAAGCCATGGGAAACCAGGCATGTTTGATTCAGGAACAAGTTCGCGAGGGTCGATAAGGTGAACGCGGTGCCACTCATCAGAGTAACGATCACCAACACGCGCTAAATCAGGACCAGTACGCTTAGAACCCCATAGGAATGGGTGTTCCCAAACGCTTTCGCCAGCTACAGAGTAGTGACCGTAACGTTCAGTTTCAGAGCGGAAAGGACGAATCATTTGGCTGTGACATACGTTACAACCTTCGCGAATGTAGATATCACGACCTTCCATTTCCAGAGCAGAGTAAACACGTAGATTTTCTACAGGTTCAGTAGTCTGCTTTTGGAAAATAAGTGGGGTAATTTCTACTAAAGCACCAAAACTGATAGCAATAACGATAAGAATCGCTAGTAGGCCAACATTCTTCTCTACCAACTCATGGCGATTATTTGAATTTGAGCTCATTCTAAATCTCCTTAAGCCGGTTGAGGGATAGCTTTAAGGCTATCTTTAGGTGCAGAAACAGTTTTGTACGTGTTGTATGCCATTAAGAACATACCAGATAGGAAGATGAAACCACCTAAGAAACGTACAAAGTAGAACGGGTAAGACGCTTCTACAGATTCAACGAAGCTGTAAGTTAATGTACCGTCAGAGTTAACTGCACGCCACATCAGACCTTGCATCACGCCAGAGATCCACATTGCTACAATGTAGAAAACCGTACCAATCGTTGCTAACCAGAAGTGAACATTGATTAGGGATACAGAGTACATACGCTCTTGACCAAATAGTTTAGGAACTAAGTGGTAAACCGAACCGATAGAAACCATTGCAACCCAACCTAACGCACCAGAGTGAACGTGACCGATAGTCCAGTCCGTGTAGTGAGATAGTGCGTTAACCGTTTTGATTGCCATCATTGGGCCTTCGAAAGTCGACATGCCGTAGAATGATAGAGAAACGATTAGGAAACGTAGGATTGGGTCGTAGCGAAGCTTATGCCACGCACCAGATAGAGTCATAATACCGTTGATCATGCCACCCCAAGATGGAGCAAACAGAACCAAAGACATAACCATACCTAGAGATTGAGTCCAGTCAGGAAGTGCAGTGTAGTGTAGGTGGTGAGGACCAGCCCAGATATACAGAGACACGAGAGCCCAGAAGTGAACAATCGACAAACGGTAAGAGTAAACAGGGCGACCAGCTTGTTTAGGAACGAAGTAGTACATCATGCCTAGGAAACCAGCTGTCAATAGGAAGCCTACCGCATTGTGTCCGTACCACCATTGCACCATTGCATCGATCGCTCCGGAATAAATCGAGTACGATTTAAACGCAGAGACAGGAACAGCTAGGCTGTTAACGATGTGCAACACGGCAACCGTGATAATGAAGGCTCCGAAGAACCAGTTTGCTACGTAAATGTGCGATGTCTTACGTTTAATCATGGTTCCGAAGAACACGACCGCATAAGCTACCCACACAAGAGTAATAGCAATATCGATTGGCCATTCAAGTTCTGCGTATTCTTTACCAGAGGTTAAACCTAACGGTAAAGTAATTGCAGCGGACAGGATAATCGCTTGCCAACCCCAAAAGGTAAAGGCTACGAGAGGGCCACCAAAGAGACGCGTCTGACAGGTACGTTGTACAACATAATATGATGTTGCAAACAGCGCACTTGTACCGAACGCAAAAATAACCGCATTAGTATGCAGGGGACGTAAACGACTGTACGTCAACCACGGCGTATCAAAGTTTAGCTGTGGCCAAACTAATTGAGCGGCAATCAAAACACCAACGCCCATACCGACAATACCCCACAAAATTGTAACTAGGGTAAATTGACGGACGACCGTATAGTTGTAGTTTTGTTCAAGCTGCTTTTCTTGGCTCATTTGCATGCTTCCAATTTCTTATTTACTACACTTTACTTCCAACACGACTCACGTCGTAATGCCACCCAAATTAGAAAAGGAAATTCAGCCTATTCAGGGCTTTATTTCCACTTGCTGATTTTAAAAAAAAGTGGCATTTTCAACGCGACACTATACTTGAATTAACAAATCAATGACAGAGTAGTAACCTTACGCTTGGTCTGGAATTGGATTTTTATTTAAAAACTTTGAACTTTGTAACAAGGAGTAAAGATTATAATGGCGGCACAAAAGCTAACAAAAGGCAGGCTTGTTCAAATTATCGTCATGTTGGTTATTTTAATAGCTGCATTTACTTGGAGAACAGTAACATACGATAATAACGAAACAGTAAACTGTATAGTTTCAAAACCTTGTAAATTTGGTATTGATAATCATAATGTTTCAGTTTCAAGCAATAACCTAGGGTATTCGATCGAAACATCTAAAACTGGCAAATTTATCATTAGCTATAATGAAAGCGGAATTCTGGAAGAAAAAGGACCATCAAATTGGCTGTTACAAACTAGTGATAAGACCTCCTCAATAACGGTTACATTTCCACAACAGGTGAGCACGTTTTCTGTAAACCTTTCTAAGGAGTAACAGAGAGAAACTGGGGCACACCTCGGTTCTTTTGATAGAAACATGTACCAAATCAGTGAAACACAATGCATTAAAGTGTTATAAAGAGAGCATTAATAAAGTTACCCAGAATCTATGAAATTTCTATCAAAAGTCTCTTACTCCCTAGACGATAAAATCGCAGTAGATGAGTTGCTCAGCGGGGTGGAAAACCCTGACGATATTGCTTGTCTTATTTGCTACTGCACAGAAGAGTATTCGACACTCGCTGTGCAGAGATATTTCGTAGATGCTCTCCCGAACACTCCCATACATGGCTGTACTACTTGTCACGGCATTATGACCGAAACTGGTTTTCATTCTGGTCCAGTCATTGGCGTCCTCATTATTCATGACTCGGGGATCAACGCCTATGGTACGGGAATCGAACATTTCAGCGACTCCATAGACCGCAGTACCTTCAGCGCGATAGACAAAGCACTCAAGAACGCCAACCGAGAAGGTGAAATTCCTGATCTTATCTTGCTGCATTCCACACCGGGTAACGAAGAAAAGGTGATGGCGGCTATCGATAAGAAATTTGGTACTGAAGTGCCAATTATTGGTGGCAGTGCTGCAGACAACCAGGTTTCCGGAAATTGGAGTATCTTCACCGAAGAGTCGCTGTCTATAAATGGTGTGTCTTTAACGGTAGTGTTTGCGTCTCAGTCCATCTATTCCTCTTTCAGCGCGGGTCATACGCCTACGCGGTATTCAGGCACCGTGACCAAAGTAAGAAACCGAATTTTGTTGGAGATAGACCACAGGCCAGCCGTCACCGTTTACAACGAATGGACTAATTTCCACTTAGATGGCAGTGATGATGGCTACATATTCGAAAAGTCGTCAGTCTACCCATTAGGCAGGAAAGTCGGCTCTTCTTACGATTACCCATATTTCAAATTGTCTCATTCGATCAGAGAGACGGAGTGTAATGGGATTGAGCTGTTCACAGACATCAGTGAAGGCGACACCATCTACCTGATGCAAGGGTCTAAGCAGCAGTTGATTAGCCGCGCCGCGAATATCATTCACTCCTCATACTACAACGACATGGATCTTGAAGAGAAACTAGGGGCGATCAATATCTTTTGTGCAGGCCCAATGTTGAACCTTAAACAAGATATGGATGAGGTTTGTGACCAAATAAATCAAGCACTTAATGGGCTCCCATACATATGTCCATTTACGTTTGGTGAACAAGGCAGGCTCTCTGGTGGCGAGAATGCACACGGGAATTTAATGGTATCGTCTGCAACGTTTTATAGGTTGAAAAAGTAATGGGTTCTGAAGGTCAAGAAGCGCTGCAAGAAGCACGTATTGAACTGCAAAAACTAAAAGCCCGTGAGCGAAAGCTGGCTGAAGAGAACAGGGTGATCTTATCAACCATCTCTGCGATCAGTAAGGCAAGTAACATATCTGAGATATTCTCCAGTCTCGAGTTCGTGCTCAAAAAATACATTAAGTTTGATGACTTTATCGTGGTATCAAGGGTAGGGAACGAAGGCAGTTTCAAAACCCTGCTAAGCAATAACAAAGTCTTCGAACAGATGAATTGGAGTGATTGTGGCAAGTTATCTCGAGTGATCAATGGAGAATGCGCCATCCTTTTTGAACCCAAGTCTCTGGGTGAATTCAATTCCTTACATCCCATTATCCTCGATCAAATCAACTCTGTTCTAATTACTGGTATCGATAGCGGACTAACACAATCCGTCATCATCTTTATCCACTCGAATACCAAGCACTTTAGTATTGAAACTAAGGCCACACTAAACCGTTTTCGACCGTTGATAGAGCGTGCTGTTTTCGATATTGAGAACAAAGAAAAGCTTGAAGCAACCGTTCGAGAACGTACCGCAGAGCTTGTCACAGCAAGAAAAGACGCAGAAAGAGCCAACAAGGCCAAGTCTGAATTCCTCGCGATGATGAGTCATGAATTAAGAACACCGCTAAATGCCATAATTGGCCTAATAGACACCCTAAAATCCACATCATTGAACGAAGAACAACAGTCTATACTGCTTAATATGAGCACATCATCTGAGCTATTGCTGGCAATTATCAGTGACGTATTGGATTTTTCTAAGATTGAATCTGGGTGTTTCTCGTTGGCTCCTCAATGGAGCAACGTAAGAGACACTGTAACTTTTGTATTATCTGAACAAAAGAAGACAGCAGACGATAAAGGTTTGCCACTAACAGTAACTAGCGATATCCCTGAAGGTGAACTTCATTACATCGACCCAAGTCGCTTGGCACAGATCCTATTTAATTTGATCGGTAACGCGATTAAGTTCACTGAGCGTGGGCATGTCCATGTTTCTATAAAGTACCAGCAGAGCTCTTTCTATATAACGGTGGAAGACACAGGGATTGGCATTAGCTCGCAACAACTTTCGTCGCTGTTCAGTCCATTTGTGCAAGCTGATAGCACAATCACACGTAGATTTGGTGGCACAGGTTTAGGCTTGGCCATCACTAAAAGACTGGTTGAACTGATGCGCGGGCGCATATCGGTAAAGAGTGAGCCTGGAAAAGGCTCCAAATTCGAAGTACAGTTGCCAGTGCTTACTAGAGTTACGAATAATCTGGCTAACAAAGAAGACGAATCTTCACGAGAGTTAAGAAGCCGTTATTCCGTGTTAGTTGTCGAAGACAATCCAACGAATCAAATGGTGATAAAGTTAATCCTTACAAGACAAGGCCACGAGGTTTTCATCGCAAGTAATGGTGAAGAAGCGATTGGCTTTATTGAAAGAGGCAACGAATCAATAGACATTATCTTAATGGATGTGTCGATGCCGGTCATGGATGGATTAACCACAACCAAATACATGAGAGACGCAAACATCAAAACACCAATCGTTGCGCTAACAGCACACACATCAGTAGAAGACAAATGTTCGTGCTTAGATGTCGGCATGAATGATTTCGTGACCAAGCCAGTAAGAACTAAAGAGATCACAGAAGCAATTGATCGATTAATGCTTGAAGTCTAATAAACGTATTCTTAATCGAAGATTAGGAAATATGTTTATTAGGTATTTTATGGTAAATAGCCTTACTGTTAAATAGAACATCGATTTGGTAGATAAACAAGAGGCAGGGCATCGCACAAAGATACCTGCCTTATAAATACCAAACACCATTTAACATAATATACATAATACGTACCAAAAAGGAGATTGAAATCTGAGAGGTTTCAGGGCCTGTTACTCGCGTAATTTTACGTACAGCGCCGCATGAATCTATCTATTTAATTACTGGCTGGCTTTGACTCCGCGTTAATTGGATTAAATCGTGATGGCTTTATCACATGTCTGCTCAAACTTAATTAAGACTTCTAATTACGGATGCCTCTCCAAAGTTAGTCCAGAGTCTCTGCTGGTTGAGTGTTAAAAGCTATTACCCTGATTTTGCTTACCAAAAGAACCTAGATGATTAACGCTTCCACTAACTCTCGGTCTATTGTCCGTACTACCAATAAACTGAAAAGACTTGGTTACTCTTGTTCGCTAGATTTAACGGTCCCAAAAGACCAAGCGAACTCCCGAATCATCTAGTCTTGTTTACCTATGTTGGCTTGTTCTTCACCAAATTGAATCAACTATCAACGTCATCAGTAACATCCGTACTCGTTTTTCAAACCACTAACTTTGAATTTTCTGATGCCCAACGGTCATTGTTACCAAACTGCGTTGCCATCCAAAACGAACTTCTATAAACGACTTGGCTAATCGTAAGTTACAGTGCAACATAAATTCTATTAACCTCTGTCTGGACTATATTAACTTGTCTCATAACTGCGATAATGACACTTCTATTACCAACAAGTCTTTAAAATCAGATGTTTAGGCTAGTTCTCAATTAGTTAGAGTATCTTTTGTTTGTTAACATATTCTGGAACAGAATAACTTATTATCTTAGAAGGCTTTACATGAAAATCAGTACAATCGCCCTATCGCTATTCACCGCTTTTTTTGGCATCAGCTCGCAGGCGCTTGCTAGTGAAAACGAAAACTCACCTAGAGAGCATGGTCATTTTTATGCTGGTGTTGATATCGGCTTTTATAATGAAACTGAATTAGAATATCGTGGCAGCGCCATTGAAGATTCATCTGATCTATCAGACTTTAGCTATAACTTGGTTGGAGGCTACGAATTCAATACACATGATGTCGTCAAACTGGGGCTAGAAGCCGAGTACCGAAAAATCGGAAAAGTTAGCTATAACGACTTAATGGATATTGAAGGCCATGCTTTCTTCGTAAACATTAAACCAAAGTTTATTGTTGAAGGTGACGTATTAGATCTGTATGTATCTTTATTAGCCGGTGTTGGCTCTATGGATATGGAAGCGAAAGCTTTTGGAGTATCAGACTCTAAGTCTGAAGCAGCCTACCAAGTTGGTGCTGAGCTTGGTGCGATGGTAACAGACAACATCGATATCCATATTGGTTACCGCTATGCAAACGTTGAAATTGAATCCATCGATGTGTCACCTCAAACCGCTTACCTAGGTGCAAGGTACCACTTCTAAACTTGATTCACTCGTAGGCTCAATACTACTAAAGCCGTCCTTTTAAAGCTCGGCTTTAATTTTGATCACCTATTTCCCTACTCGACCTCTACTTTGACAATTCAATTCAACCATAAATAAAGTTACGTTGTATCTTCTGTAAAAAGTTACAACTTGAAAGCTTTGTCCTAACGCAAAATAAACCACTTTAACAGGCTACTACTTCGTGTTTAAATTTTGATCTATCAAACAGTTATATGAATAAATTTGGTGATTAAGCAATCAAATGCTATGCATTCAATCCTTAAAAATAAATTAAAGTGTTAACATCAGGCAATTTTGTAAACTAGGTGTTTGATATGTTGCCTAAACTTTATAAGTTCAGATCGCTCCACGACAGAAACATACAATCTATTTCCGAGTGTTCGTTGTGGTTTGATTACGCTAAAACTTTTAATAACCCTTTTGAATCTAACCACGTATTCAACAAAGAGCTTCAACAAAACTTTAAGATCATGTGTTTCTCTCAGTCGAGCGACCACCCAATACTATGGTCGCAGTATGGTGACAACTTTAAAGGCATGTGTATCGAGTATGATCTCAACTGCTATAACGGTGAGGCCAATCTCAACTGTTTTGAAGTCCAGTATGAAGACGAACCGAATATGTTCCGCCCGGCATCGCTAAGAGGTTTACAAACATCAAGACTGGGAGCTGAGATATTCAAAATTAAGCATTCTAATTGGCGTTATGAAAAGGAATACCGCTGGGTATTACCTGATGACGAGATGATCGGAAATAAACTCTACCTTAATAGAGAGTGCCTAAGCTCGGTGATTCTGTCAGAGCACGCTCCTGCCGACAGGAAATTGAAAGTTCTGATGACTTGCCAGCGCCTTGGTATCCCTGTTAAACACGCAATAGCAAAGCAAGAGTCGTTTACCTTCGAAGTGGTCAGTTAAGTAGAGTGTAATCCTACTGTTTAGCGCCAAAACAAGACATTCACATAAAGTTACAGCGCAACAAAAAAGAGAGCGACATTAATGAGACTCTCTCTTTTTATTACATGTTCACCGTAAGCTTTCCCAATCCTTTATCTTGCATCTGCTCAATCGTCGCGATAGACATTTGAACAGTTGAAAACCAATAAGGTCGGTGCTTAACGTTAAATAGTTCACTATTATCTAACGCCTCGAAAACAGAATATTTTCTACCTTGAGCCAAAGCTGCACCATAAACCGTTCGCTCAAGTACTGGAATGTCATTCACTTCCTCTAGAAGTGCCCTCTTGATGAACTGATTTCCAGGGCTCCAATCTATAAATTCAACGAGGTTTTTTAGTAGCTTAAGCTCTAGCTGCTCGACCATTGATTCAAGAAACTGTGTGTTTGGCATCACCTCAGTACAAGCATAATATTCGTCATGCTTGTCACTTGCTTCACGATAACCAAGCATCGTTTTTACCAATGCGTCTTCAAACGTTGAAGAAAAGTGGTTACAAATTAAAAACAAAGGCAGAACTCTCAACACACCAAGTAAAATGCCTACGTTAGGATCTTTAACCGACGTTTCTTGAAGTCGAATTCGAGTCGCATTTGACGTCACGACCAAGTGTTGCCAAACCTTAGGTGTGATGTGTTTAATGTTGCCATCATTCCACTTAATCAGCTGTTGACTCATTAACAATGGGAACAATAAACGACAATTTTCTATTCCTATTTGTCGTGCTGCAACTTTTGGATCGAGAATTACCTTAGATTTCTTTCCATATTTATCTGCAAACTCTTGATTGGAAACAAACTCGATTAAACTTGAGCTCAATGGCCTACTTTTCGCGGATATTTCATGGAGTTTGGAAAAGTTTAAAGATGGCGAATACGCAACACTAGCGAACTGATTGTAATCGGGTAAGTCTGAAAACAACGAACTTATTAAGGTACCTTGAAGCTTCTCAAGCATTAGCGCAGAAGCGGCATTGCTGACATCATCGATAACGTATCGTAAGGTTTGTTGCTTCGCGTCGACTTTTTCACGATGAGCATTGACTCTATCCTGCTCGCAGCGCAATAAAATACGTTGATTGTGAGATATGCGGTCAGATTCATCAAATATGACACTATCACAATACCTATTTTCCAAACTTAGTAACGTGTCTACTGTAGATTGTGCGAGCTTATATTCAGGTGAGATTAACCATCGATTAAAGCGAGCTTCAACATTGATTGAGACCTTCCTTGAGATCTCAACTACTTCAGGGGTATAACTTTTATTTGCTAACAACAACCGTGACTTTCCTTTGCCGTAAATGCTCTTGTATCGGCATATCCTGCCTTTATAACAAAACTAATATTAATAGAAATTAGAGATTGGTTCACGAAATTGTTTCAATAAAATTAAGGATATTTAGTTATAGTGCGTTGAGAGTGGCTAGTGTGTGATATGTAGCCGGATATACTTTTCTGGAAAGCTGTATTTGAACCTTTTCTTCGTCGGTAGGTGTTTTTTCGCCTGCTTGCAAACTTTACTATCTCCAGACGTTTTCACCTTTTTGATTCTTGCATAACCTTTAGAGTGCTTCATCTCAATCATCAGATCGCAATAACCCTCGAAATCAACATTACTCTTGTTGAGCCCTTTCATGACGGTGACTTTTATCTTTTTAGCTACAGGATTAACCAATGCATCGTCGGGAAAAGCGACTGGGGATAAAAAACATAATAGTAATACTAGATATCTCATACTGCTCTCTCTTTGTTGAGGGTGAGAACAGTATGCGGAGATTTAAGAGAAATGAAGGATTAACTTAGTATGAGGATTGACCAGCTAACGCGTAACTCTCAACGATTACGCTTTCTTTGAGCCTTTAGACTTAAAACCATTATGCGGGAACACGTTACGAATACGTTGCTGTACGTTTTTAGGAACATCTTTAGTGAACTTGAGATTGTAACCAGAACGTTTTGCATACACTTTTAGCTCGCCTTTAAAGGTATTGTTATGACCAATCTCTTGAAGGTTGTGCTTAAAGCTCGGTGGAAGATGCCCTTTAACTTGTTCGATCGCCCCGTCGCTAAATTTAATTTTCAATACCGGTCGATCGACTGCTACTAACCAAAAAACTAATACCGCACCGATTAAGATTACGTACATCATAATGTCACCACTACTGTTGATGGTTATTTATCGTCAGAAAGGAGCTTGCTTAAGTCTTCTTTGAGGCTAGTCACCGTCTTGCTGGCCTGCTCACTACGAGACGCTTCGCTAACCAAATACTCGATGGCATCTGAGAGCGTACAACCTAGCTCGTTCGCACGTTGAGATAGCTTTTCCCATACACGGTAATCAAGGTCGATTGATTTCTTCTTTGTATGAACTTGTTCAGCATTGAAGTGGCGTTTTCGCTTAGCTCTGATCGCTTGTTTAAGCTTGTTATCGAGCTCAGGAGACATGTTGTTAGAGATCCACTCAAGAACACCCGTAGGCTGGTGTTCCAGCTTCAATAAGGCTTGAACAGCAACGTCAGCTTCACTTGAATCAATATGGCAAGTAATCGATTCACCTTCTTTCCACTTTTTGACCAGATAGTTCCATTTCCAACCACATTCCAAGTTTTCAAGTTGCTGATATTTCATGTCTAATCTCGAGAGTTAATCCTAGTGACAGCGTAACCCAGAATAGGTTATTTCACAATTATTGTCTTGAAAGAATAGACCAAGATCATACTTATATTAGCTTAGTGATTAGTAACTACCACATAGAGCTACAAGCGAGATCGGTTTTTCTATATACTCCCTACCTCATTATCATAATCAGAAACTTAAATGACTCAAGTAGATTGGCGACATGTTACGCCTCAGTACGACGAATATAGCGCTCAATTAGAGCAATTCCCTGACATCTCGCCTTTCCCGTTTTCAGATATTCAACATAGATTCAAAGATGCGCTAACCCGCTTTGTTCGCTTGTCTAACCTTTCGCGCGTTTTACTGGTAAATGCTCCGGACAATTCAATCTATCGTCAAATGATTGTTGAATCTCTAGTCACTGCTTTAGATGATCACACTCTGCCGGTTATCAAAACTGAGTCTTTAAATGCTGCCTCTCTATTTGACCAAGTTCAATCGAAAGACGGTAAGGTTATTGCGACAAAACCTGGCCTACTGGCTAGAGCAAACAACGGTTATCTGATCGTTTCAGCAAACCTGATCTTGGCAAACCCAGGAAGCTGGTTACTGCTTAAATCTGCGCTGCTTGGTGAAGCTGTAGAGCCTATCAGCAGTAACCCTGAACACTTGAATCAGTCGCCAACCTTACCTCTTACTTACAATATTAAGTTAATTGTAGTTGGAGACAGAGCTCAACTAGGTGACCTTGATTACCTAGACAGCGATATTCAAACCGGTTTTTGCCTATTCAGCGAAATTGAACAGGACATTAAGCTCTCAGAAGACACTCTGACTCAATATCTTGGTTACCTTAAGTGGCTTCAACAACGCTATGAATTACCAAACATCACGCAACAAGCGTTGACTGGCATTCTTACTGCCGGAGCAAGAGAAACCGAAGATCAAAGCTATATCCCACTGTGCCCTATTTGGCACAACGCGTTATTGAACGAAGCTTTGATTGAAGCCGACAATGGTGAGATTGATATTCACCATATCCAGCAAGCTCAACAGCACAAATACAACCGTGAATCTTATCTACCAGAACGCGCCCTTGATGATATTCGTGATGGCCAAGTCATTATCGAAACTGAAGGTGAACAAGTTGGTCAAGTTAATGGATTGACGGTCATCGATGTTCCGGGACACCCAATATCGTATGGTGAACCTGCACGAATTTCCTGTGTTATTCACTTTGGTGATGGTGATATTGCCGATGTTGAGCGCAAAGCCGAGCTGGGTGGTAATCTTCATGCTAAAGGCATGATGATCATGCAAGCATTTGTGAGCAGCGCACTAAACCTTGAAGATCCATTACCATACGCAGCTTCCGTAGTATTTGAGCAGTCTTACTGCGAAGTAGATGGCGATAGTGCTTCTCTTGCGGAGTTGTGTTCTCTGGTTAGTGCTTTGTCTGAATACCCTATCAATCAACAAATTGCGGTTACAGGTGCAGTTGACCAATTTGGACGTGTGCAAGCTGTTGGCGGGCTAAACGAGAAAATCGAAGGCTTCTACCATGTGTGTAAGCACAACGGCTTAACAGGCGAACAAGGTGTGATCCTTCCAAGATCGAACTTAAGGCATCTTGCACTAAAGCCTGACCTTATTGAAAGCATTAAGAATGAAGAATTCCATATTTGGTCTGTGTCTAATGTAGACGAAGCAATTCCTCTCATTATGAACAAACCATTTAGAGACGATGAACAAGAAAGCGTTCTGAGTAAAATCGCGGAACGTATTGAAAACTTTGAAAGACATGAGCACCCTATTGGAATCGTTGGACGCATTAAAAACTGGTTTGTCTAGTACTGATCGGACTTGTTTAGCGTACACCTGTTCACTAATATGCACCTATCAAAAATCGGAGTAATTGATAATGCAAAACAAACGTGATTCTTACACTCGCGAAGAGCTTCTAGCATCAAGCCAAGGCGAACTATGGCCACAAGGCCCTCAACTACCAGCACCGAACATGCTAATGATGGATCGCATCACTAAGATGTCTGAAACTGAAGGTGATTACGGTAAAGGTTTAGTTCTTGCTGAGCTGGATATTACTCCTGACCTATGGTTCTTCGATTGTCACTTCCCAGGTGACCCTGTAATGCCTGGTTGTCTAGGCCTTGACGCAATGTGGCAGCTGGTTGGTTTCTACCTTGGTTGGGTTGGCGGCGAAGGTAAAGGTCGTGCTCTAGGGGTTGGCGAAGTGAAATTCACTGGTCAAATTCTGCCTACAGCGAAAAAAGTAACTTACGAGATCCACATGAAGCGTGTTGTTAACCGTCGTCTAGTTATGGGCCTTGCGGATGGTCGCGTACTTGTTGATGGTAAAGAGATCTACGTTGCTAAAGATTTGAAAGTTGGCCTTTTCCAAGATACGTCAGCATTCTAATCTAATAGTTAGATTTTTAGTAAAGCAGCCCATGGCTGCTTTATTTTCGTTCCAATAAATTTAGTTATAGTGCATTAAAGTATCCCGTATTAAGCTTGAAACAGGATAAATCCACCAGCGATACGCTTATGATAGCGAAACTAGAATGCTACATAGCTCTGGGAGTCTTTGTGTTGTTCTGAAACTAACAAGGCTCCAGCCGTTGTAATCAACAGACAATGGAGCCCTGACCTTGAATTCTTTACGCCCTATCTACTTATAGAGACCTGATTGCTTGTCATCTTTGGCGTCACGCCATCCACCTAACCAATAAGACCGAGAATCCATTTGGCTATATGGGCAAGCTTCTTGCGACCGTCCATTTAAACCAGCCTTGTAGCCTTGAGATTGTGCTCGTTCTAGTCGATCACGCTTTTGTCTCTTCATAGTGCAGTCCTCATACGGGTGTTACATTTACTAACATACAATGATTACAACTTTACGGAGTTTTTGTGACTCCAACTTTAAGAATCGGTCAAATTTTCACTTTTCTCAAGGTGAAAAAAAGCCCGAGTTCAGAATTGTGAACTCGGGCTCAGGAGATAAAATTATTTAAATTTTCTGCGGAACCCTAATAGACCAAGCACAGTCAAAGTTAACCAACCTAGGCTACCACCTTGGCGCTCAACTTTCTCGGTGTCGGTGCTACGAGTTACTACGCTATCAATGTCAGAGCCAGTGTCATACCTTGCTCCCTTGATTGGGATAAGCTTAACAGCTACAACCTTTTCGACTGCGTTAGATGAGGCACCACCACAGTATGAGTTGTGTGATGTTGTGTCATAAGGCTTATCATTACCGTCGACTGTACATTTGATAGCCGTTGCTGAAATCACGCCAGCATCATTGATATCCGTCGCATCAATGATTCTAAATTGGTTATTGTGACTAGACGCATCACCATCATTTGTTAAGTCATCTAACCACCATGCTTTACCACCAAAAATATCAACACGGCGTTCATCAGTTGAAGACGGGAGATCGTAAGGGTAGATAAAGCCTCTATGTCTACGCTCACTACCATCAACCTCACGAGTGGTTTCTGCATCTATTTGACCGACAAACTCATTGAAGTTGTTAACGGCTTTAGCTTCACCACTTGAGCCACCAAAGAAGATACCACCAGACAGGTATGTTGCCGTCGGAGTCACTGCAGATGCATCCGTAACAACGAAAATCTTGTTACCTGCACTACCGCTCTCTGGTACATAACCATTACGCTTAGAATAACCCACAGCAAACAAGTTATCGTTGATGTCAGTAGCAACGGAGTTACTGTATCTCGCATCATCGTTAGATGAACCAGACTTAACCTCTGCACCGCTAATAACTTTCGTTGACCAAGAGCCTGAAATGTCTAATGAATCACTAACAAAAACACTTGCGTTCATGTCTTGAAGGTCGCCATTCCCATCTACAGTGTTGTAACCGACACCATAAAAGATCGAACTCGACTCAACAATTGAACGCATACTGCCTTGAGCAAAATAATCGCCTTGTTGGGCATTACCACTTCTGACCCAATCAATTTCTTTTGTTGTTGTGCCACCCCAAATTGCCGCTTTAGAAGCAAACGCCTTATCTGGTTCAGAAGTGTCAGTCGGATCAAACTCTTCAGAGATACTACCTACATTGTAAACGGTACCGTTGCTTGCCGTTATCGCTTTCCAAGCACGAGTTTCTGAAGCTCCAGTTGGCGCCGCTGTCGTCGTAAACAATGCATTATTGCGAATATCATCTTTGGATTTGATCCCCACAGGTTGGGCATTCTCATCTAAAGAATTGATTACCGTATTGCGAGTTTCAAAAGTATCCCCACCTTCAACAAACGCTTTCGCATTTACGTGAGTAAGGTCATTTCTTTCCTTACTCCAAGTGTCATTCCAACGGTTTTCAGCCCAACTTTCACATGTAGAATATCTCAGCTCTCGATAACAATAGTTTTCGAAATCATCACGCTCTTGAATGTACTGAAATGGTGCATCCATTGCGAATGGTACTTCTTCACGATAACTTACCGCTTCAAGCGTATCGCGAGTCTCACCAGCAAGTTTAAATGCACTATCGGTACAGTTGGTTGCAGCTGAATCGAAGCAACCTAACGCAAGCTCATTCGTTCCGTCTGTCGCAACACCAGGTTGAATCGCCACACCATTGATTTCAGAGGCACCTGTAATTGAAGGAGTGACTTCAACGACCTTGTAAAGCGCAGCATTGGCATTAGTTGCAGCTAAAACTAATGCTGCAACTGTAGTTAATTTAAATTTAGTACAAGTCATTATTACTTCTTAACTTTCCTGTTGTAGTGCCTCGAGCTCTTCCCAGCGCTCAAAAGCAACTTCAAGCTCCTGCTCTGCTGCAGATAGCTTATCTAAAACTGGTTGTGTCTGCTCTACAGATTTTGAAAAGAAGCTGGGATCGTTGACTTCTTCCTGAAGAGTTTCAATTTGAGTTTCCAATTCTTCTAAACGCATTGGTAGCGCTTCTAGTTCTCGTTGTAGCTTATACGATAACTTCTTAGGTTTAGCCTTAACTGGCGCAGTTTTGGGAGTTTCCTCAACTACTTTCTCGGGCTTTGATGGCTTTTCAACCTGTCGGTACTCTAATGCCTGCTTTCTTTGCTGCTGGGCATCATGGTAACCACCAACAAATTCTTCAATAACGCCATTACCTTCAAAGATCCAACTTGTCATTACCGTATTATCAACAAACTGACGATCGTGGCTCACTAAAAGCAGCGTACCCTGATAGTTGGCAAGCAAATCTTCTAAAAGTTCCAAAGTTTCGATATCTAGATCGTTGGTTGGCTCATCGAGAATCAACAAGTTGTTCGACTTAAGGAAAATACGCGCCAATAACAGACGGTTTTTCTCACCACCAGATAGTGCTTTAACAGGAGTGCGAGCACGTTTTGGAGAGAATAAGAAATCTTGTAAGTAGCTTAGAGCATGACGCTCACGGCCACCTACGGTCACTTCTTGCTTACCATCCGCGAGGTTATCAATTACAGACTTCTCAGGGTCTAGAATTTCGCGGTATTGGTCAAAGTAAGCGACTTCAAGCTTAGTACCACAATGCAAACGACCTGAATCAGGCTTAAGCTGGTCAAGAAGCAGCTTAAGTACCGTACTCTTACCACAACCGTTAGGACCAATCAGAGCGATTCGATCGCCACGCATGATGTTGAAGCTGAAGTCCTTAACAATTTCTTTGCCTTCAAAGCCAAAGTTAAGATTCTCAGCTTCAAATACAATCTTGCCTGAACGCTGGCCATCGTCGATTTGGATAATCGCTTTGCCCTGCACTTCACGACGGTTCAAACGTTCTTCACGTAGCTTCTTAAGCGCACGAACACGGCCTTCGTTACGAGTACGACGAGCTTTGATGCCCTGACGAATCCAAACTTCCTCTTGAGCAAGCTTCTTATCGAATTCAGCGTTTTGCATTTCTTCAACACGAAGCGCCTCTTCTTTCTCAACAAGGTAATTTTCGTAATCGCCCGGGAAAGAGCTCAATTTACCGCGATCAAGATCGACAATACGTGTTGCCATCGATTTAATGAACGCACGGTCATGCGAGATAAAGATGATTGAACCGCGGAAGTCTTTCAGGAAACCCTCTAACCATTCAATGGTCGCAACATCCAAGTGGTTAGTCGGTTCGTCAAGTAGAAGCACGTCAGGGTCACATACAAGCGCACGAGCAAGCGCCGCTTTACGTTGCCAACCACCAGATAAATCAGTCAGCTTTGTTTCAGCTGTCAACTTAAGTGCAGCCAATACGTTGCTTACGCGATCTTCAAAGCGCCATGCATTCGCATGATCCAGTTGTTCTTGAACGCGAGTAAGACGATTTAGGTTCTTTTCACTAGGGTCAGTACCGATGAGATCCAGAAGATCATGATAGATCTTCAGCTGTTCACCGATTTCCGCTAGGCCACCAGCAACGTAATCATAAACGGTACCTTGCTCATTGCGCGGTGGATCTTGCTCAAGGCGAGATACAACCACATCTTGCGTGATTTGCATCTTACCGTCGTCCATGATGATGTTTCCAGATAGGATTTTCATCAATGTCGACTTACCAGCGCCATTGCGCCCTACTAAACATACACGTTCGTTTTCTTGCAGCACGAAGTCCGCACGATCTAATAATGGGTGATCACCAAATGCTAATTGCCCATTATGAATTGTAAGTAATGCCATTCTTCTTTAACCAATCATTAAGTTCTAACAAGCCAAATGGCCAGTTAAGCTCTGAGCTTTGAGAAAGGTCAGAGCTTTCAAATTTGAGCACCGGAATAGTGACCCCGTAACGGGAAAAGAGCTCATCATCAAATGCAATGTCAACAACGTTGACGTGATGGCTAATGTTTAACTGTTCCGTGAGTTGGAATGCCATCTCACATAGATGGCACCCTTCTGTACTGTAGAGAGTCAGCACTATATATCCTTATACGATCTCTTAACTACTTATGTGTAATCAACCAGCAATTATGAATGTGCTTATTGCGAGAGAAGTCCAATGGAAGTGTCTTCGCTGAGATATTCTGAGCCTTAAGACCTAACTCATCTAGAGCTTCCAAGTCCATTTTGAAGTGGCGCTTGTTGTTAGAGAACACAATCGTGCCTTCTTCACGAAGAAGACGTTTAAGGTTTTCCATCAGCTGAATGTGATCACGTTGAACATCGAAAGATTGATCCATACGCTTTGAGTTAGAGAACGTAGGTGGATCGATAAAGATCAGATCATAAGAACCCTGCTCTTTAGCTAGCCATTGTAGACAGTCAGCTTGAACAAACTGATGTTGACGACCAACACGACCGTTAAGCTCCATGTTCTCTTTCGCCCACTCTAGGTAGGTATTAGACATATCAACAGTAGTTGTAGAACGAGCACCACCCACAGCAGCATGAACAGATGCACTTCCTGTATAAGCAAACAAGTTTAGGAAATCCTTACCTGCGGCCATCTCACCGATACGACGACGAGTGATCTTATGATCTAGGAACAACCCGGTATCTAGGTAATCATGAAGATTAACAATCAGCTTAACGCCATACTCGTTCACTTCTAAGTTCGATGAGTCTTGAGCCAATTTCTGGTATTGAGAACGGCCTTTCTGTTTCTGACGAACTTTAAGCACAACGTTGTTTGCTTCTACGCCTGTTACTTGAATAGAAGCACGGATGATATCGGTTAAGCGACGTTTTGCCTTCTCTTCCGGTACATCTTTAGGCGCTGCGTATTCTTGAATCACAAGGTGACCTGGGTATACATCAATCGCTACATTGTATTCTGGTAAGTCCGCATCGTAGATACGGTAACAATCTAATTGCTCTTTCTTAGCCCACTTGCCAATTTTACCGATGTTCTTTTTAAGACGGTTCGCGAAATCAGGTGCAATCAATTGTTCTTGCTCGCCTGATGGACGCTCTGACATCGGACGATCTGAAATTGAGTAGTTCTTTTGGTGACACGGTAACGCACCGTTGTTCAACTTGAACTGTTTATCTGCACGCATGCGTAAGCAGCTTAGTAGCTCGTCTGAGCTAGAGAAGATAGATGCGTTACAGCCACCAAATTCAGCTTTGAGCTGTGCACCGAATGCTGTGTAAAGTGCAATAAGACCCGGCTCGGTACCTAAACGCTCACCATAAGGCGGGTTAGAAACAATCACACCATCCGTAAATTCCGTAGGGCGTTTAAGTTTTGCAGCATCGCCTACTTCGAATTCAATCAACTCTTCAACACCGGCACGACGAGCATTGTCACGCGCTGTTTTGATCATACGTTCATCATTGTCGTAGCCATAGAACTTACATTCCACTTTCTTAACACCACGACGACCTTGAACGTTCGCTTCAGCTTTCACTTCAGCCCATAGCTCTGGTTCGAAATCTTCTAGTGATTCAAAACACCACTTCTGACGTTTAACACCTGGAGCCATGTTTGCAGCCATCATCGCCGCTTCAATCACTAACGTACCTGAACCACACATTGGATCTAGGAAAGGCTTAGTTGCGTCCCAACCACTACGAAGAAGAATCGCGGCAGCAAGAGTTTCACGTAGTGGTGCTCGACCTGATTCAGGACGGTAACCACGTTGGTGAAGACCGCTACCTACCATATCAACACCAAGAATCGCTTTATCACGGTGTAAACGAACGTGGATACGAATGTCTGGGTTCTCTTTGCTAATAGAAGGACGAGGTAAAGACTTCTTCTCAAAGCAATCAACAACGGCATCTTTTACTTTCATCGCACCGTATTGGCTATTACGGATTTCGTTGTTCGTACCATTGAAGTCAACAACAAAACGCTTAGAGCTATGGAATTGATTTACCCAGTTAACCGCAGTGGTTGATAGGTACAAATCCATGTCGTCCATACAAGTGAATTCAGAAAGGACACGTACAAATCGAGAAGCCAAACGGCTCCACAAACAACAACGATAAATTTGCTCATTGGTCGCTTTGAATTTAACACCTGCTTGAACAGGTTTTGCGTTTGTAATCCCTAGTTGGGTTAGTTCTTCAACTAATAAATTCTCAAGGCCGTTTGAGGTAACCGCTAGATATTGATTCATAGTGTTCTTTTATTGATAAAAATGAGTTCGATTATACCTGAATTTGTAACTAGAGCATCACACTAAACACGTCTTTTCATTGAATCTTTCGACTAACTGGCTAGCAAATGCACAGTGTTGAAGCGATCGCTTACCCACATCCCCTTAGAACATAAGACCTATCAAACCAACTTCATTTCTGACCACTTATTAACCAAAGTAGCAATGTGAATTTATATTCACCTCAAAACTGGTATATACCAAATGAGATTTATGGATGAAATTTAACTACAAAAGACCAAAAACAGGGAATAAAGACGGTAGATTTACTCTTCTGGCGATGAAAACGGGCAGAAATTAAGGTGAAAAAATAGTCGTAAGTTCACTATTTAAATGGTTAAGCCGTGATGTATTTATCAGGATGAGGTTTTTTAGGCACAAAAAAATCGGCTAATGAGCCGATTCTGAGGAAGGTTTATACGTTTGTGTGCTGCGATGCGTGGTTGAAATGATGTGCTAGATTAGAGGTTAACCTACCATCGCTATGTGTGTCTGATGAAGGATAGCGTTCGCGTCTACCATTCTATCGTGCATGACCTTAATCGAGTCGCCAAAGCGTAACCCTTTTGAAGGCGTTAACAGGAACTCTTCTAGGTCAACAAATGCACATAGGCTCGCACACTCTCCCACTTCTAATACAATGAAATACCCTAAGCTATGCTCGTTATTCATTTGTACAATATCCCCTTCTTGAGGATATTCATGGCCAGTACCTTGTGAGTCGAAGAACCAACTCTTAGGCTGTACAGGCTTATGGAAACGCTTTGCTGCCACACAATAGAGTGCTAATTCAGCTTGACGAGGCTCAGACAGTTCTAAGCCAGAAATTTGTTCTTTGAAGGTTTGGTATGAAGATGCGTCATCAACGGTGAATTCATTATCTCGAAACGCGCAGTCCACCAGCTTATTGCGGACCAGATTCGTTTTGAAAATCATATCCTCTCCGAGGTTTAGCATTAATGAACATTGCTGCTCATCGTAATACCAACTCCATGTATCGCTAGGTTTAAGCATCATTTCGTCTCACACTGTTGAACCATTCCATTAGGTAAAACGCAAAATTACCTTCAATTACAGTAATTTTACTGAGCAATAGGCAAAAAAAAAGAGGAAATGAATTCCTCTTTCTTGTCGCTTTTCTCTACAACTCAGTGAGTTACAGTGTCTCTTTTATTAAGACGATGCCAGATTGTCGCTTTTCAGAAATAAAAGCGTCTTGCCGTTTAAAGATTTTTAACGATGTCACCTACAAGGCCTGGACCTTTGTAAATGAAACCAGAGTAAACTTGTACAAGCTTAGCGCCTGCCATCATTTTCTCTTTTGCAGCAACATACGAGTCAACACCACCTACTCCAATGATCGGCAGTTTGTCACCCAGCTCTTCGTGAAGTTTACGAACTACTTCAGTACTACGAGATTGAACAGGACGTCCACTTAGGCCACCCGCTTCATCACAATGTTTCATACCTTCAACGATTGAACGATCCAATGTTGTGTTTGTTGCGATCACACCATCGATCTTATTTTTGATCAATGATTCACAAATTTGGCGAATTTCGTCGTCGCTTAGATCCGGAGCAATCTTAAGAGCAAGAGGAACATATTTACCATGCTTCTCTTCCAGTTCAGATTGTTTCGTTTTAAGTTCAGACAATAGATCGTCTAGAGCTTCGCCGTATTGTAGAGAACGAAGTCCTGGAGTGTTTGGTGAAGAGATGTTCACAGCAATGTAACCAGCGTATTGATATACCTTCTCCATACAGATCAAGTAATCTTCAGCGCCCTTTTCAATTGGTGTGTCTTTATTCTTACCAATGTTAATGCCTAAGATGCCATCGTAGTTCGACTTCTTAACATTCTCAACAAGGTTGTCGACGCCTAGGTTGTTAAAACCCATGCGGTTGATGATACCTTCAGCTTCAACAAGACGGAATAAACGAGGTTTGTCGTTACCCGCTTGCGGACGCGGAGTCACTGTTCCTACTTCTACGAAACCAAAACCCATTGCGCCAAATGCATCAATACATTCGCCGTTTTTATCTAGGCCAGCAGCAAGGCCAACTGGGTTTTTAAAAGTAAGACCCATGCACTCTACAGGTCGGTGAGGTAACTGTTGGCGATACAAAAGATCAATAGGTGTGCCTGTGAAGCGCTTGAAATTTTGAATTGCAAGATCATGTGCCTTTTCGGCATCAAGTTGGAAAAAGCCAGTTCTGGCTAGACGGTAAAGCATTGTGCCTCCGATAGAAAAAAGCCCCGTGTAAACGGGGCGCTATTATTTACTTATTTACCCAACTATTCAATCTATTACTGTCTGTAAGGGTAAGATAATCAAGTTTGCTAACGAATGAGGTTCATTATTAAGCAAACGTTATCGTTTCTTCAAGTTATTAAGCCATTTCTAATCTCAACCTTAGTACAGCCATCAGGTCACTTAACAACAAACAACGTTTGCGTCGAAGTTTGTTCTTCAAAAGTCGTTAGGCCTATTGTTTCCACTTTACCGAAACGAAAAAGGCAGACCTTTTGGCCTGCCCTTATACTTTTTCGTCTTATCTAGTAACTAGTCTTTTGACATGCAGTTTAGATTCAACAGCATCAATTCACGCAGTGCTACTGAGAACTTAGCAAACTCATGAACAGAACCTACTTTGAATTCGTTTAGGATGCTTTCCCAACGATGTAGAGAAACAGAGTTACTTTCCATCCAGTCATCAAGCGCTTTAATCACATCGATATCTGAAGCACAACCACAGTTAAGTACTTGACCAGTTAACTGGCGTTGCTGCCAATCCAGATCTTCTCTGAATGCTGCACGCGCCAGTGCTTGCCAGTTGTTGTCTATAGCTTGGCCATTGATTTGCTTCAAGAACCAGTGCAGTGACAAACGGTCGCCTAGGTTGAAGTAAAGCTTAGACGCTTGCTGTACTGTTTTACCTGTTTCACGAGCCACTGTAGATATATCCAGTGCTGAGTACAGGCTAGACAAACGAGCCACTGAATTAGCCAGCTCAGCGTTTACACCTTGGTCAATCCATACTTGAGCCATTGCTTGATGCTCTTCTACTTCTGAAGCCACTAGGTTTTCATCCAGCTTCTCAGTAATTGCGACGACATCACCTTGGTAAAGCTCAATCAATGCATTCACTGACTGTTTACCGGTACGGTTTCTTAGCAACCAGCGTGCTAGACGACGAAGCGTACGACGTACATGGTAAAGCAATTCGTATTGAGCTTCAGAACTTGAGATGTTGTCCAGTTCACGGATGCTCTTCAATACCTTACCCAGGCCGTAGATTTCACGTGATGCCGCGTAAGCATTCGCAATATCAACAATGTTCGCGCCCGTCTCTTCTTGCAAGCGAGTCACGAAGTTACAGCCCATCTCGTTAACCATTTGGTTAGCAAGCGCAGTCGCAATGATCTCTGCACGAAGTGGATGGTTATCCATGTGCTGAGAGTAGTTACGGCGTAACTCTGTTGGGAAGTATTGCATCAGTTGTTGAGCATGGAACTCATCATTCGCAATGTCATCACTCACAAGATCTTCTTTTAGAACCATTTTACCGTAAGCGATCAATACTGATAGCTCTGGTCTTGTTAGTGCTTGGCCCTGCTTCTCACGTTCTAGCAGCGTTTCGTCATCTGGGATGTATTCCAAACCACGGTCTAAGTACCCGGCTTTTTCCATTGTGTGGATAAAGCGGATTTGCTCTTTCACTAAGCCTACACCTTGATGCTCAGTAACAGAGATAGACTCAGCTTGGCAGTAAGCGTCGTCTAGTACGATTTCACCTACTTCATCTTCCATAGATTCAAGAACTTGGTTACGTTGCTTAACGGTAAGATCACCATTAGACACCAAGCCATTCAAGAAGATCTTAATGTTAACTTCGTTATCCGAGCAATCTACACCACCAACGTTATCGACAAAGTCAGTATTAACTCGACCGCCCGTTAGAGCGTATTCAATACGACCCAATTGAGTCATACCCAAGTTACCGCCTTCACCAACAACCTTAGCTTTCAGGTCACGGCCATCGATACGTAGCACGTCATTTGCACGGTCACCCACATCGGTATGAGTCTCACTAGAAGACTTAACGTAAGTACCAATACCGCCGTTCCAAAGTAGATCAACTTTCATAGACAAGATCGCTTTGATCAAGTCGTTTGGTGCCATTGATGCTTTCTTGGTACCCAGCATTTTCTGAATTTCAGGTGTCAAAGAGATAGACTTCGCTCGGCGAGAGAAGATGCCACCACCTTGAGAAATCAGGTCTTTATTGTAATCTTCCCAACTTGAACGAGGCAGATTAAACAGACGGTCACGCTCTACCCAGCTTGATGCTGATTCTGGATTCGGGTCAATGAAGATGTGCATGTGGTTAAACGCAGCTTGCAAGCGAATGTGCTTAGATAGCAGCATACCGTTACCAAATACGTCACCCGCCATATCACCCACACCAATGGCAGTGAAGTCTGTGCTTTGACAGTTAATACCCATTTCGCGGAAGTGACGTTTAACCGATTCCCAGCCACCTTTCGCCGTGATACCCATGGCTTTGTGGTCGTAACCGTTAGAGCCACCCGATGCAAACGCATCACCTAGCCAGAAGTTGTACTCTTCAGCTACTGAGTTCGCTAGATCTGAGAATGTCGCGGTGCCTTTATCGGCTGCAACAACCAAGTATGGGTCATCTTCATCGTGACGAACAACGCTCTTAGGTGGGATAACCTCACCTTCAATGATGTTGTCTGAAACGTCTAGCAATGCACGGATGAAGCGCTTGTAACAACGTTGACCTTCAGCAAAGATCTCGTCTCGGCCAGACATCATGTGTTGACGCTTACAAACGAAACCACCTTTAGCACCAACCGGTACGATAACCGTGTTCTTAACTTGTTGCGCTTTAACTAGGCCTAGAATCTCAGTACGGAAGTCCTCTTGACGGTCTGACCAACGTAAACCACCGCGTGCTACTTTACCGCCACGTAAATGCACACCTTCAATGTCTGGTGCGTAAACGAAGATCTCAAACGCAGGAACCGGCGCAGGGATATCTGGAATCTCGCTTGGTCTCATTTTCAGAGCCAACCAAGGTTTAGACTGCTTATTCTCGTCTACTTGGTAGTAGTTAGTACGAAGCGTTGCAGTGATCATTTCCATGTAGCGACGAATGATACGATCATCATCCAAGCTTTCTACATGATCCAACTGTTCAGTGATCTTCTTAATAAGATCTTGTTGGCCTTTTACGCTGCCCTTCAGTTTCGGGTCAAAACGCTTGCCGAATAGGCTCACTAGCCCTTTCGCTAATTCTGGGTAATGAGACAATGTGTCTTCAATGTATTGTTGGCTGAATGGGAAACCAACTTGACGCATGTAACGAGCATAAGCACGTAAGATTGAGATTTCACGGCCAGAAAGACCAGCGCCAAGTACTAAGCGGTTGAAACCATCGCTGTCTAACTCACCCGCCCAGATTGCCGCAAAGGCTTGTTGGAAAAGATCGCGAGCTTCACGAAGATCAATGGTCTTATCGCTCTTGTGCAGCATAGAGAAATCAAGGATCCAATAGGTCACACCGTTGGTTTTACGCACTTCATATGGAGATTCACCGATAACGCGTAGGCCAAAGTTTTCAAGCATTGGCATAACATCAGAAAGGTGAATTGGCTCATCGCTGTGGTAGAACAACTTCAAACGAACGGCTTTTGAATCTGCCGCTTCTTCTTGAGGACGGTAGAAAAGCATACCCAGTTTGTTGTCTTCACTTAGCGCTTCTAAACGTTCAATGTCGGCAACAGCAGAACCTGGCATCATGTCTTCTTTGTACGAACGTGGGAATGCACGCATGTACTCTTTCGACAATGGAAGACCTTTGCTTTCACCGAAGTTTGCAATGATAGATTCAGACAGACGGTCATCCCACGTAGACGATACTTCCATTAAATTTTGCTCAATTGTTTTCACGTCCACATCCATGTTGTTGTTATCAACACGAACAATATAGTGCGTTCTTGCTAGCGGGCTTTCAGAGAAGTACGTTGTAAATTCAACCTCTTCTTCACAACCAAAGTACTGTTTCAAGATGCGCTGTGTTTGGCGACGAAGCTCAGTGTTGTAACGATCTTTTGTTACGTAAACCATGCAGCTAAAGAAACGACCAAACGGGTCTTTGCGAACAAACAAACGCAGGAGATCGCGATCTTGCATTTGTACTACGCCCGTACCGACTTCTAGTAGCTCTTCTTCTCGAGCTTGCAGCAGTTCATCACGTGGGTAGTTTTCAAGAATGTTGTGCAGCGCTTTGTAAGAGTATGAACCTTCACGGTAACCACTCGCATCCAAAATACGTTCTACTTTCTCGCGAACAAGAGGAATCGTTTCAACGGTTTGGTTATAAACGGCAGATGTGTAAAGACCAGTAAAGCGGTGCTCACCAATGACCTTACCGTTCTTATCGAACTTCTTAATACCAATGTAATCGTTGTAAGCTGGGCGGTGAATGCGTGAAGCCGTGTTGCCCTTGGTTACGATAAGCACATAAGGCTTTTTCGCTTCAAGACGTGCCGAATCAGAAAACTCAGATAGCTTAACGTTACGTACACGATCTGAGTTCGCAAACAAACCAAGACCTTGCTCCTTGGTCGGTTGCAGTTCAGTGTCGCCGTTAACTGAAACTAGGTCATATTCCTTATAACCCATGAATGTAAAGTTGTGTTGGCCTAACCAACGAAGAAACGCCAACGTTTCATCAAAGCGCTGGCCGTCTACTGGAATGCTCTCTTTTTGCTGTTCAACTTGATTGGTCACTTCTTCAAGTCTTTCAACCATCTTCAACCAATCGTTCACGACTAAGCTAGTGTCGGTAAAGATATCCAGCAACTCCGTTTTAAGTGCTGTCATTTCAGCTTTACTACTCAGACGGTCAACTTCGATATGGAAAAGCGATTGGAATGCACCTTCGTTATTGCTTACACCGACAACACTGCCCTTATCTGAGCGAGAGATTTGTGTTGGGTTATGAAGCATAAGGTGAGAAGAAAGGTCTAGGCGAGTCAATGCCATTTTTACGGAATCAACAAGGAATGGACTGTCTGGAACGACTATCTCAACGATAGTATGAGTAGACTGCCAACCTTGACGACTTACCGTCGGGTTGAATACGCGTACAGAGATTTCGTCGGCTTTCTTTTCATTGATGTGATGCCATAAGCTAACTACAGCACCATATAAATCGGATTCGTTTCTCTGAGTTAGATCGTCGTGAGAAACGTTACTAAACAAGTGTTGAGCAAGTTGAGTTACGAGAGGTCGATGAGCAAGGTCAAGTTTGTCTTGAATCAGCTTGTAAACTTTTTCAAGTAAAACTGGAACCACAGTTTCACGTGCGGTCATAGTCACACTCCACAATTAGAATTATATTTTATTATTAGGGGGATCACTTAATCTGGTGTTTGAAACGTGCCGTTGAGCGCTTTTCTACTAACGAGTTAAGCAAAGGTAATGCATTCATTTATTGTAAAAGCATTATTGAAAAATAGTTAATTGTTTTGGAGGTGGTAAGAGCTGAAATGTTTGATTATGTGATTAAGATTCCTTTTAACTCACTAGGCACGCCAAGGTTTACAGAGCTTCTAACTTAATAAACTTATTTTTTTGGTCAGTTGTCAGCCTAAACTGCCCTCTAACCCCTATTTGTGTAAGAAATGGTCTGAACCGAGTTGCAGGTAACTGTAAGCGTAAACCTGTTGTTGTTATCACTTGAACTTTACTTGCGGCGCCAGAATAGCTGGCCAAAAACTGCTGATATGAGATGTTAAGTTGGAAAATATAGCGATTCATACGATACCTGTATAAATATACAGTGCCAGTGTTTTTTGGCACTTTTAGATGTCTGACGGTGAAACTGAACTTGAAGCTGCTCTAGCTTATCGAAAATTCGATGAACCAGAAACAAAAAATCAGTGGCAGATATTCTCTACCACTGATGACCTTTCATTATAGCAAACAGTTTATTAGTAAACCGCTTATTAGCAAACAGTTACCTGAATGCGCGCTGACTTAAGCCTCTAGTGCTTTCGTCACTTTCTCAAACAAGTCTTTTGCTAGGTTGTCCATGTTCTTTAACGTCTCTAGTTCTTTTTTGATCAGAGCTTGGCGTTCATCATCGTACTTACGGAACTTAAGTAGCGGGTCAATCAGACGTGAAGCCACTTGCGGGTTGCTGCTGTTCAGTTCACGTAAGATCTCGCCTGCAAATGCATAGCCTTGACCAGACTTGTCGTGGAATTGAACCGGGTTCATGTTTAAGAATGAACCGACCAAGTTACGGGTACGGTTCGGGTTCTTCAAACTGAACGCCTGGTGCGACATCGACGCTTTGATCACTTCAAGTGCGTTTGAACTTGGGTTTGTACCTTGCAATGCAAACCACTTATCCATAACAAGACCATCGTGTTTCCACTTGTCACTGTAATCCACCATCAAGGTTTCACGACATGGTAGTTGTGCACTGTTTGCCGCGCCCATTGCTGCCATCGTATCTGTCATGTTATTCGCTTGTTGATACATCGCAACAACCAAGTCATTACCCTGCCCAGTATGAGCTAAGTAACTTAAGCAAACTTTACGTAGAGTACGCTTACCAATCGAATCGTGATCGATCGTGTATTCTGTTAGTGCGTGGCTGTGATAAACCGCCGCTAACTCGTCTTCAAGTTCTGCAGCTAATGTAACTTTCATCGAGTTAAGAACCGATGCGACCGCATCAATATCAACGCGCTCGTACCAACCCGATACTTCATTGTGGCTTGGTAGAGAAAGCATTTCTGCAATAAACGCAGGCTCTAGTGAATCACTCAGCAGTACGCCACGGAATGCATCAACAACAGAATCAGAAAGCTCAAACGCTTGACCCTGCTGAACTTTCTCCACGTTACTGCGGATGTACTTCGCTAATAGCATTTGACCCGCATCCCAACGAGAGAATTCATTGCGAGCATTCACCATCAAGAAGATCAGTTCTTCATCTGAGTAGTCATATTCCAATTTCACTGGCGCAGAAAATTCACGAAGTAATGATGGGATCGGTTGCTCAGAAACGTTTTCAAACACGAACGTTTGCTCTGCTTCTTTCACATCTAATACATTATGAACTGGCTTACCGTTACATTGTAACTCAACAACTTCACCCGCAGCTGTGTATAGCTCGATATCTAGTGGAATATGCAGAGCCTGCTTTTCGGTTTGCTCATGAGTTGGCGCTGTTACTTGGCGAGTCGTTAACGTGTACTCTTTTTTCTCTGCATCGTAGTGGCTTTCAACAGAAAGCGTCGGCGTACCAGACTGGCTGTACCATAAACGGAACTGAGACAGATCAACACCCGATGCATCTTCCATTGCCGCTACGAAGTCTTCACATGTTGCCGCCGTGCCATCGTGACGTTCAAAGTACAGCTTCATGCCTTTTTGGAAACCTTCCTCACCCAACAATGTGTGGATCATTCGGATCACTTCACTGCCCTTTTCGTACACCGTTAATGTGTAGAAGTTATTCATTTCTATCACTTTTTCAGGGCGAATTGGGTGAGACATTGGGCTCGCATCTTCAGCGAATTGTGGCCCACGAATAATACGAACATTGTTGATACGGTTTACTGCGCGAGAACCAAGATCAGATGAAAACTCTTGATCACGAAAAACCGTTAAGCCTTCTTTCAAGCTTAATTGGAACCAGTCACGACAAGTGACTCGGTTACCTGTCCAGTTATGGAAATATTCGTGACCGATTACTGCTTCGATACCTAGGTAGTCAGTATCTGTTGCTGTTTGGTCGTTCGCTAAAACGAACTTAGAGTTGAATACGTTCAGGCCTTTGTTTTCCATCGCACCCATGTTGAAGAAATCAACGGCTACGATCATGTAGATGTCTAAGTCATACTCAAGATTGAAACGCTCTTCGTCCCACTTCATTGAGTTAATCAAAGAAACCATCGCGTGATTTGCGCGGTCTAGGTTGCCTTTGTCGACAAAGATTTCTAGATCGACATTACGACCTGACTGCGTTGTATATGCGTCACGAAGTACATCAAAGTCACCCGCTACTAAAGCAAACAAGTACGCTGGTTTTGGATGTGGGTCTTGCCACTTCACCCAATGACGACCGTTTTCAGCTTCACCTTCATCTACACGGTTACCATTACTTAATAAGAATGGGTTCTCTGCTTTGTCTGCAATTACCGTTGTAGTGAATTTCGCCAACACATCTGGGCGATCCATGTAGTAAGTGATACGGCGGAAACCTTCAGCTTCACATTGAGTACAGAACGCGCCACCCGACTTGTACAAGCCTTCAAGTGCACTGTTCCCTTCAGGGTTAACTTCGGTAACGATGGTTAGAGTAAATTCTTTTGGAAGGTCATTCAGCGTAAGTTGAGTTTCAGACTGCTCGTACTGAGTCCATTCGTTGCCTTCAACCAAAACAGAAACCAACTTCAAGCCTTCACCATCAAGTACTAATGTCGTGCTGTCTTTCTCCTGCTTAACACTAGAAACAGCCGTAACAATGGATGCTGAGTCGTACAAATCGAAAGTAAGTTCGATTTCAGAAATCGTGTGAGATGGTGATTGATAATCTTTACGATACTTGGCTTGAGGTGTATGTGCCATGACGGGTTCCTTTTGATCGTTATACGTAATTATTTTTAACTGTATATATCTAAAGGTTGAGCGCCAATAAAACAAGGGGAATATTAAAAAAAGGAGGCATTGTAAGAAAATGCCTCCATGTTTTGCTATTTTATCAATCAAATCAGACAGGAACGCCTAAGAAATGAACTGTGCACAATATTATCAACGAGTACGCCGTTACTGCTAAAACTGACGATTATCGAATGCGATTGAGTACCGCAAACATATCTCCCTCTTCACCTTGCAGCGTTAACACATCGCTGTTCAGTGTATATCGAGTGCCGTGTTCACCGTTCTCATAAAGTAACACTAGTTGATCGCCTTCTGTGTAATACACCCCGCGACGAATGACTTCACCACCTTCTTCATCTGATACTCGGAACATGAATATAAAGTCCGGCTGAAGGACTAAATCCATTTTTTGAATGTTACTCGCACGTAGATCGCTTCCAGACAGTTGGGCGCTTGACCAGATTCCCGCCAATGCATTTGGCAAGGCCTTAGTGAACATAACACCGTTAAGATTCAGCATGTTGTGATTACTGCTGTACGCGTAAACCTGAGGTTCTGAGGTATTCAAACCCAAAATAATCGTGTCTTCATTGGCGTTATACAAACCTTCCCAATGATCGACACTGTAGTCTTTCTTTTGGATATCGATAGTGAATGAGTAGTTTGAATCAAGAGTGAGCTTGATCGCTCTAAAGTTTTCAGTGCCTTGCTCAGGATCAGGATTCATCAAATACCAATCACCAAGCAGCAAAGGAAGGTCAAAATGAGATAGATTACTATCACTTTTTGATTGTTGGTTACTCGAAGCGACCTCGCTCCCAAAAGCCACAAAACTTAAACAAGATAAAAATAGTAGAATCCATTTCATAAGCGTCCCCTCGTTTTCTTTAAGCTTAGGCACGTAATGAATAGAAAGCGAAAAAATATGATCTAAGTCACTAAATTTTAAGTGCGAAGTAACTTAAATGTCATTATCACTCGAAAAATAATACTTAAGTTTAGTTATTTTTACAGTGTACTTCACAGCCGAAAATCAAATAACAGTGGTTCTGCAGCAAGTTAAAAAGCGAGGAAGCATGCCGTTAACATGACATTATTCGAGGCAAGAACACAGGTACAAAAAAAGCGAGCCTAAGCTCGCTTTTCAAATAGTACGTCTTTAAACAATCACCTTATAACAGGTATTTTGTTTATTTCTTGATCATATCCAGCATGATAGCAACTGATTCATCAAGATAAGCATCCGGGGCTTCGTAGTCTTTTGGAATATCATCCAACGTTTTAAATGCCTCTAACTTAGCGGCTTTTTGACGTTGATTGATACGATCTAGACGAAGCGCATCCGCATCATCGCTCTCTTGCTGACGTACCTTTTCATTCAAAGAAAGGTCGTTATCGTCTTTATCTGCCTTATATTTTTCAATATCTTGCGCGATAAAGCCAAATTCCATGTCTGTCGCAATACGAGCTTGGTGTTGAGCTGTTAAAGCAGCAATTTGCTCATCGTTACGCTGTAACACTGAGTAGTTTGCTTTATCAATGCTGTCCCAAGGTAGAGCATTGTCTTCAACACTTTCACCAGTATCTGCCGGGTCTATTGGCGTTGGGTAAGCAATATCAGGTACTACACCTTTGTTTTGCGTACTGCCACCATTGATTCGGTAGAATTTCTGGATTGTGTATTGAACGTAGCCCAACTCTTTATCGAACAAATCATAGATATGATTCAAAGAACGATGTTGTTGTACCGTACCTTTACCGAAAGAGTTTTCACCTAGGATGATTGCACGACCGTAATCCTGCATCGCTGCTGCAAAGATCTCAGATGCCGAAGCACTGTAGCGATTCACCAATACCGTTAACGGGCCTTGGTAACTGATTTGACCATCAGTATCGCTGTTCACTTTGACACGACCGTAGCTATCACGAACCTGAACAACAGGTCCTTCTTTGATAAACAAACCAGAGAGTTCAGTTGCTTCAGTCAGTGCACCACCACCGTTGTTTCGGAGGTCAACAATAATACCTTCAACACCTTGCTCTTTAAGCTCGGTGATCAGTTTATCGGTATCTTTAGAAAGGCCAACGTAGAAACTTGGTACTTCTAATACACCAATTTTCTTGCCGTCTTTCTCGATCACTTCTGATTTAACAGCGCGGTCTTCTAAACGAATCTTATCGCGAACAATTGTGACAACGTGACTTTTTGCATCTTTACCATCTGGCAAGATCTGTAGCTTAACTTTGGTCCCTTTAGGGCCTTTAATAAGTTGTACTACATCGTCTAAACGCCACCCGATAACATCAACAATTTCTTCGCCATCTTGACCAACACCAACAATGCGGTCTCCATCACTCAATTGTTTGCTGTTTGACGCAGGGCCACCAGCAACTAAAGAGCGAATAACGGTGTAGTCGTCTGTCATCTGAAGCACAGCACCAATACCTTCTAGAGATAGGTTCATCTCAGATTGGAATTGTTCTGCATTTCTTGGAGAAAGGTAACTTGTGTGAGGATCAACTTCACGCGCAAATGCGTTCATGTAGATCTGGAAAGCATCTTCATTATGCGATTGCGTAATACGCTTCATCGCATTGTTGTAACGCTTTTCCAAAACTTCTTGAATCTCTGGCCACTCTTTACCAGTAAGTTTTAGATTCAACGCATCATATTTAACGCGTTTTCTCCAAAGCTCATTCACTTCAGCGATATCTTTTGGCCACTCAGCTTCACTACGATTGAGCTCAATACTTTGATCGGTATCAAACTTAATCTCTGTATCTAGCAAAGACAATGCATATTGAAAACGTTCAAAACGCTTCTGCATAGACAGATTATAAACATCGAATGCAATCTGGTTATTGCCCGATTTCAGCTGATCATCAATTTGTTTAGATGACGCAGAGAAAGAGTCAATATCAGCTTGAGTGAAGATATTACGATTATAATCCAGCATCTCTAAGTAACGATTAAAGATAGCTTGAGAGAAATCATCGTTGAGATTGAAGTGTTTATAGTGAGAACGAGTAAATCGAGAAGTAACACGTTTACTAGCAGTTTCGTGTTGGACCTCAGGAGCGAGTAGAGGTAAATCGTCCTGATCTAATTTGGCTTCAAGAGCCTGAGCTGAAGCTGCTAGCCAAAAGCTAGCAGCAATCAGTGTCAATTTTGAACGGCATTTCATGCGTAGGAGTATCTCCTTTAAGCGCGCAAGTGCTCCGCTTTAACAACCATTTGTAGGCCGTTTGCTAACTGAACACGCACATCTTCCTTATTGATTTCAACAATGGTCGCAGCCATGTTTCCTTTACCCATGTTCACATTTACTTCTTTGCCAGCGATGAATTCGTCAGCGTTCAAAGCGCGTGTTTCTACAGGCTTTTCTACTTTTGGTGCTTTAGGCGCTTGACGACGAGGCTGTTGAGCTTTCTTCGCCTTAGGTTTCGCTTTGCCTTCTTCACGAGCTTTTTGTGCTTGTTCTTTACGACGAGCCTGAACTTTCGCTTTGCTTTCTGCAAGTGTAGCTTTAGCGTGTTCAACGTGCTCTTCTTCTAGTGTGCCACACGCGTTGCCGTCTAGGTCAACACGTTCTGCGCCAGCTTTTACGCCGTGCAGGTAACGCCATGATGATGTGTACTGTCTTAACGCTGCACGAAGCTGAGTCTTACTTACTTTTTCGTCTTCATTTAGACGTTCAGCAAGATCTTGAAAAATACCAATTTTAAGTGGCTTCGCTTCACCTTCTAGAGTAAAGCATTTAGGGAAACATTCAGCAATATATGCGATAACTTCTTTGCTGTTTTTTAACTTTTCAGTGTTTTCCATGTGGGTTCCTGGTTTTTGCGGTTTTCCGCGAGCATTAAGAAAATATTTTTACGTATTATAGAGAGATGCTTGGGAAAAACCACAGTAAGAGAATAATTTATGCCTTGTTCGCGTGCGAATTAAGCAGCTTTTCCACTTCTGCCATGAAAAATGTCAATCCGTCCTCGTCAATTTGAGAAAAACGACCAACATTTGGGCTATCAATATCAAGAACGCCCGCGATTTTTCCGCCAATCGAGAACGGAATAACGATTTCTGAGTTACTTGCAGCGTCACAAGCGATGTGACCTTCGAACTCATGAACATCATGAATGCGCTGAACTGTATTCGTCGCAACCGCAGTTCCACACACACCACGCCCGACCGGAATTCGCACACAAGCAGGTTGACCTTGGAAAGGGCCCAGTACAAGTTCGTCTTTTTCCTTAGCTAAATCCTGCTTCATTAAATAGAAACCCGCCCAATTCAAGTCATCCAATTCCATGAATAATAATGAACTGATATTAGCAAGATTAGCAGTTAGATCGGTTTCTGATTCAATTAATGCAACGGCTTGTTTGGTTAAGCGTTGGTAATGTTCTATTTTCATATTAACTTCCAATTAAATTGAGACTTCCATTATCAAGAGAACGCAGTAGAATGCGGCCATCAAACTAAATAGGACTTATTCTCATTACAATGAACAATTCAGAAGACACTATTAGCCGTTCTTGGTTAATAACTCAAGTAAAAAAACACAAGTCCAAATTACTGTTTGCTAACATTATTGCCATATTTGCAACTCTCATTAGTGTCCCTATCCCGTTGCTCATGCCATTAATGGTTGATGAAGTATTACTCGATAAGCCCGCTTCAGGCTTAGAGATGATGAACCACCTACTTCCATCTTCATTACAAACACCGACTGGCTATATAGCACTAACTTTGTTGTTAGTGATTATCATGCGCTCCGTTAGCCAAGCGTTGAACATTCTGCAAGGGCGTCAGTTTACGCTTGTGTCCAAAACAATTACCTATCAAATGCGCAGCAAGATGATAGATAAGCTTGGTCGCATTAGCATTAGACAATACGAAACCAAAGGCAGTGGCGGTATTAATGCTCACCTAATAACAGACATAGAGACAATAGATAAGTTCATTGGCTCGACTCTTTCTAAATTTATCATCAGCTTCCTGACCGTGTTCGGGACAGCGATCGTGCTGTTGTGGTTAGAGTGGCGTTTAGGATTGTTCATTCTACTGGTCAATCCTGTTGTTATTTATTTCTCTCGTAAACTAGGCAGCAAGGTTAAGCACCTTAAAAAGTACGAGAACCAATCTTTCGAACGTTTTCAGAATCGCTTGGTGGAAACCTTAGATGGTATTTACCAACTGCGTGCAGCGAATAAAGAACGCATTTTTCTCGATGAGCTTAAGATTCAAGCAAACCAAGTAAGAATCGATGCCGACAAATACGCTTGGCAATCTGAAGCTGCTGGCCGCGTTTCGTTTCTCCTCTTCTTGTTAGGTTTCGAGCTTTTCCGCGCTGTCGCTATGCTAATGGTTCTATTCAGTGACTTAACCATTGGTCAGATTTTTGCGGTATTTGGTTACTTGTGGTTCATGTTGGGCCCGGTTCAAGAGCTGCTAGGGATTCAATTCTCTTGGTATAGTGCAAAAGCGGCACTGCAACGCATCAACGATCTACTTCAATTAGAAGAAGAGAAGCGCCCGATTAGCAAAGTAAACCCGTTTTATGAAGATCAAGAAGTGACAGTCGACATCGAAGACGTTACATTCTCTTACACATTAGAAAACACTGTTTTAAATAGGCTATCACTACACATCCCTGCAGGTAAGAAAGTCGCTTTGGTGGGTGCGAGTGGTGGTGGTAAATCTACCTTAATCCAGTTGCTAATTGGGGTTTACCAAGCGGACTCAGGTTGCATTCGCTATAACGGTGAAACAACCGATGACATCAGCTTTGATGTAATACGCAATCAAATTGCCGTTGTTTTACAACAACCTATACTCTTTAACGACACATTAAGGCATAATCTGACCCTTGGTGCTGAATACGACGAAATGTCGTTGTGGCGTGCGCTTGAAGTCGCTCAAATGCAAGATGTCATCAAGCAACTGAGCAATGGCTTAGATACACAAATTGGTAGGAATGGCGTTCGACTGTCTGGTGGTCAACGACAACGCTTAGCAATAGCTCGTATGGTGCTGAGCAATCCTAAGTTTGTTATTCTTGATGAAGCGACATCTGCACTCGATACAGCAACAGAGTCAGCACTGCATAAAGCGTTGAGCGAGTTTTTGAAAGATCGCACAACTTTGATAGTGGCTCATCGAGTATCAGCGGTGAAACAAGCCGATCTAATCTATGTTTTAGAAGATGGACAAGTCACACAGACGGGAACACATGGTGAATTGGTTGAACAACAAGGACTCTATCAAACACTCTACGGCAGTGTGCAATCGCACGCCTGATGTTTGTGGCTCTGAGTCTTTAAGTCGGGTTACTAACCTAACTTACGTTTCAACTTGGGAGGTCGCGTGACCTCCCCATCCGTAACCAACCCTTTATCAACAAAACACCAATGCGACAGCAGCTCAGTGCGTCTTTGCCAGGGCTGCGAACTTCCCGTAGATAAAATGGACATCCCTTTAGGGAAATCAGCTTACTGCCCAAGATGCGGAACTCAGCTTTATAGAGGCGGTACCCCTAGCCTCTCTGGAAACCTAGCAATCGCAATTACCTGCTTATTGCTGTTTATCCCATCGCACTTTTTTGAATTCATCAGTATTCGCCTGATTGGCGTCATGATACCCGCGACGTTACCATCGGGTGTTTTTACCTTAATGGGCGAAGGCTTTCCTCTACTTGGTTTGCTGATCCTGTTCTGCAGTTCGATCGCTCCGTTGCTCGTGTGCACCTCGGTACTCATCACTCATGCATCACTGCGTCTTAAGATCTTTACACCCTTTCGTTATGCATTAGCCATTATTCAGACTCTCAAACATTGGATGATGTTGGATGTGTTTCTGGTAAGTTTGGCGGTCTCATGTTTCAAACTGCAAGATTACTCAGATATTTTTGTAGGCCCAGGATTGGTTGGCTTGATTCTTCTGCAACTTTTCAGCGTATTATTGGTAAGCCGTATCAGTGTGCGTCGCTACTGGGAAGCTTGGGCAAAAGAATCTGACTACTCTTTTGCTGAAAGTAAGAACATACACTGTCACAACTGCCACCTATCTCAACCGGATGGACATACTTGCGTGCGTTGTCACCATGACTTATACCACCGCAAGCCCTACTCTATACAGAAGACATGGGCTCTGCTGTTTGCCGCATCAGTGGCTATTGTGCCAGCCAACGTTATTCCGATTTCTATCCTTATAACAAACGGACAAAGGCTAGAAGACACCATAATTTCTGGTGTCGCGTCGCTGATAAATAGCGATATGTACGGCATTGCAGCGATCATTTTTATTGCCAGTATCGTCGTGCCCGTCGCGAAAATACTCGGCCTCGCGTACATCTTAATCTGTATCAAGATGAAGCGCGCCGTTTACCACAGACAACGCATGACCATCTATTTCATTGTGAAATGGGTGGGGAAATGGTCGGTGATGGACCTGTTCGTTATTTCGATCATGATGACCTTGGTCGACCGCGGGCAAATTTTAAACTTTACACCAGGTTATGGTGCAGTCGCTTTTGGCGTCGTAGTTGTTCTCACGATGCTAGCAGCGGAAAGCTTAGATCCTAGGCTAATTTGGGATAACTACACCTCTAAAGATGAGTCAGTGAATGAACAACGATAACCAATCACAAACGTCATATTCACCAGAAGTAAGGAAAAACAAAGGCATCTCCCCTTTGTGGATTCTGCCGATATTAACCGTCGCCTTAGCCGGTTGGTTGGTCATGAAATCAATACACGATGCTGGGCAACGTGTGCAAATATACTTCTCAGATGCCGCAGGTTTAGTCGCAGGTCGAACAACGATTCGTTACCAAGGCTTAGAGGTGGGTATGGTGCGCGACATCACTTTATCCAAAGATCTATCGAGCATCTATGTCGATGCAGACATCTACCCTGAAGCGAAGAAGCTACTCTCAAAAGGCACTCGTTTCTGGCTTGTAAAACCGACAGCAAGTTTGTCGGGTATCTCAGGATTAGACGCACTTGTTTCAGGTAACTATATTGCTATCCACCCGAGCGAAACCAAACAAGACCCAGAAACCATTTTCCAAGCGTTAGAATCCTCCCCTTCTGACTTACTGGCTTCTGAAGGTTTGAACATTTCACTGACGACCAAAGATCTGGGCGGCGTGTCTGTTGGCTCTCAAATCGTTTACCGTAAAATCCCAATTGGTGAGGTTTACAACTACCAGTTAAACGACAACGCGAAATCCGTTACGATTCAAGCGTCGATTAAAGATGAATACAGCCATATCATTACCGACCAAAGCCGTTTTTGGAATGTCAGTGGCTTAGGTGCCAGTATTGGCTTTTCTGGTGTTGATGTTCGCTTAGAGAGCCTAAGTGCATTGCTTGGCGGTTCAATTGCGGTCGACTCTCCAGGAGAAGGCCAACCGGTTGAGATGAATACTAAGTTCAAACTCTACCCAGATCTGAAAACAGCGGGTCGAGGTATCTCTATCAAGATTGCCGTTCCCGATGATAATAAAATCAGTGCAACGGGTGCTCCGATCATGTATCGCGGCATTGAAATCGGTCAAATCACTGATTTATCGCTAAGTGAAGGGCGTGAAAACGTCGTTGCATCTGCCGCTATCCAACCGGCATTCAGTGACTTTTTAAACAGCGGCAGTAAATTCGTTCTAGAAGAGGCTGAACTGTCGCTTACTGGCATGAAAAACATTGCCAATTTAGTGACAGGTAACTTTTTAACCTTGGTACCGGGTGAAGGTGAAAAGGCGCGTCGATTTACTGCAATCCGCAAAAATGAATTCAGTCAGGAACAAGAGAAATCCGTTGCGATTCGCTTAACGTCGAACAATTCGTTCGGGTTAGATGTCGGTACACAACTTCTCTACAAAGGCATTGCCGTTGGCTCTATCATCCATGTGGGATTAGTTGATGGTGTTGGTACGGGCTCTGATAAACACGAAGTCTTCATGGATGCACTTATCGATAATGAGTACGCGCACCTTATCAAAAGCCACAACCGTTTCTTTGTGACAGGTAGTGCGACTGCAGAGCTAACCGAATCAGGCTTGAGTGTTACGGTCCCACCAGCAAAACAGCTTCTTACCGGCTCGATTAGCTTTGTGAGTGAAGGTAAATCTGAAGCTCGAGCGGACTACCAACTTTTCCAAAGTAAGTCGTTAGCAGAAATTGCTAAGTTTAATCAGTCTGGTTCAAAGACACTTTCTTTGTTTGCCAGTGAGTTACCTTCAATTTCTAAAGGCAGTCCACTCCTCTACCGCAACCTACAAGTGGGTAGTATTTCTGATTTTCAGCTTGCCGACGGTGGCGTAAGAATCAAAGTCACAATCGAAAATCGTTACACGCACTTACTCAACAAGCACACTGTTTTCTGGAACCGATCAGGCGTTGAGGTTGATGCGTCGCTATCGGGTATCAGCATTAAAGCGGCACCAGTTAAAACCCTTATCCAAGGCGGTATTGCTTTTGACTCTCTGCCGGGAATCGACAACAAACTTGGTGACGTGTGGAAGCTTTACAAAGATTCAAAATCTGCTCGAAAATTTGGCCGCGCGATTACTATCACCTCTTCTGGCGATCAAGAAGTCAACAAGGGCATGGCGATCAAATATCAAGGTGTCACTGTTGGTGAGGTTACTTTGGTGATTCCGAACTTCAACAAGGGCGGCATTGAAATTACTGCGCGTATTTTACCTGAGTACGTCGACAAGATTGCCGTGACGAACAGTCACTTCTGGTTGGCAGAACCTGAGATTGGCCTTAATGGCATCAAAAACGTCTCTGCGCTGCTCTCTAAACACATCAACGTAGACCCGGGCAAAGGTGAAAGAAACACGAAATTTGAGCTTAGCAAAGGACCTGTGCAGCCTGAAGGCAAGATATTCCAACTGCAAAGCGAAACGCGCGGCTCAGTATCTGAAGGTACACCTATCCTATTCCGTGAACTAGAAATTGGCAGTGTTATAGATGTTCAGCTGGGCGAGTTTGCTGATCGCATCATATCTACGATTCAAATAGAACCTGACTACGCGTATCTAATCCGCGCAAACACCGTGTTCTGGAACGTGTCGGGCGTCGATGTCTCTATCGGCCTGTCAGGCGCAAACATCAAAGCCGGAACGGTAGACAGCTTGTTAAGAGGTGGTATTACATTCTCAACGCCACCGACAAATGAACTTCAACCAGTAGCAAGCGAAGATCAGTCTTTCTACCTCTATCCTCAAGCCGAAGATGAGTGGAAATCATGGAGAACCGCAATTCCTCGTCCATAGAGTGAACTCTCTGACGTTTCTGGAAGATTAATTCTTCATCAAAATGCAGCCATTAGGCTGCATTTTTGTTGTTTGCTGCAAATATGGTTTAGGACGGCCTCATTTTGCTTTAAACTCCCCGCATTAATGCAATAAATCGAGATACTCTTTTGCACGCTAACGTATATATTCCTGAAGAATTCCTAACGCACATCGAAGCAATCATGCCTAGTCATCTAGATATGGCTTCTTTTGTTGCGTCATGCCAAAAACCACTTCGTAAAAGTATTCGAATCAACACATTGAAAATCAGTGTTGAAGACTTCCTAGTACGAGCAAAAGAGAAAGGCTGGGAACTGGAACCTGTACCTTGGTGTGCAACGGGCTTTTGGATTACAGCGGACGAAAGTGAAGCGCCACTAGGTAATACGGCAGAACACATGTCTGGTCTTTTCTACATCCAAGAAGCCAGCTCGATGATGCCACCCTCGGCACTTTTCCAAGGCGAAGCTGATTACCAAGCGGTGCTAGACACTGCGGCTGCACCCGGCTCTAAAACAACGCAAATCGCTGCGCTAATGAATAATCGCGGTGTATTGGTTGCCAATGAGTATGCAGCAAGCCGTGTGAAAGTCCTTCACGCTAACATCGAACGTTGTGGCGTTCGTAATGCCGCTCTAAGTAACTTTGACGGTCGAGTTTTTGGTGGTTGGTTACCAGAACAGTTTGATGCTGTGTTGCTAGACGCACCCTGCTCTGGCGAAGGCACCATTCGTAAAGATGCCGATGCGATGAAGAACTGGACGTATCAATCAGTGGTCGACATTGCCGACACGCAAAAAGATCTGATTGAAAGTGCATTCCATGCTCTTAAACCTAATGGTGTTTTGGTTTACTCAACGTGTACGCTTAGCACCGAAGAGAACCAACAAGTGTGTCATCACCTAAAAGAAACCTTTGGTGATGCGGTTGAATTCGAATCTCTGGAATCACTATTCGACAACGCAACAGCAACCACGACAGAAGAAGGCTTTCTTCACATCTTCCCACAGGTCTATGACTCTGAAGGTTTCTTTGTTGCACGTATCCGTAAACTAGCGTCTGTTACTCCACCAGAAGTTAAAAAACGTATGGGTAAATTCCCATTTGAAAAAGCATCAAAGAAAACTCAGCAAGAAGTCGCTGAACAACTAATGAGTACTCTCGATATCGAATTGCCAAGCGATACTCAGGTTTGGATTCGCGACAAAGACGTTTGGCTATTCCCAGAAGCGCTAGAGCCGATGATCGGTGAGTTCCGTTTTTCTCGCATGGGAATCAAGATCGCTGAAACCCATAAAAAAGGTTACCGCTGGCAGCACCAAGTAGCGACAACGCTCGCAACAGGTAATGAAGCTAATGTTGTAGAGCTTAGTATTGAAGATGCTCGTGAATGGTTCATGGGCCGCGATGTTCGCCCTGAAAACTTGTCAGGAAAAGGTGAAGTGCTAGTGAAGTACAATGGTGCAATCATCGGCCTTGGTAAGTGGGTTGGCAACCGAGTGAAGAACGGTTTACCACGCGAACTCGTGCGCGATAAGAACCTTTTCTAAAAGCGTTCGCACTGAATACACCTTAATAAACAAAAAGCCCAAACAACGTTAATTGTTTGGGCTTTTTCTATTCTATCGGCCATATAAGTCAGTGTGCGAGCGCTTGTAAATCAACAGCTAATTATATAAATATCAATTCAAGTCACTATTTCCAAAAAGAAAAATCGCACTTTAGAGAATCTAAACTAGACTTCAATCTAACAGTCAAAAGATTAAAACGATTAGCGTAGGCTCTTCGGAACCCTTTCCCCTAAGCCCAAACAGGAAGGTTTGGGCTTTTTTTTGACCGACAGGCTCGCTTACTTAACTAAGCTGATACCTTCTTTGTCGATAGTGATCTTGCCAGATTTGTATAGACCACCAATTGTCTTCTTGAACGTACCTTTGCTGGTTCTGAATGCAGAGAAAATAACTTCAGGAGAAGACTTATCATTCAAAGGCAGGTAACCGCCTTTCTTCTCAAGCAGGTCAAGAACCTTAATGCTTAGGTCATCCATCTTAGCCACACCAACCTTCTGAAGAGACAAATCAATCTTACCGTCTTCTTCACGAACGTTTTTAATGTAGCCTTTTAGTGTTTTACCAATGAACAGCTTACCGATGATGTCAGATGGGAAAATCATACCCCAGTGTTCACCGTTCACGATCGCTTTGTAACCTAACTGGCTGCGCTCAGCGATAATGAGATCGACTTGCTCATTTTGCTTATAAGTCGCAGGCGTGTTGTCTAACCATTTGTTGAACTTCGTTGTACCAACGATACGGCTCGATGCTTTATCGATATACACATATACTAAGATTGACTGACCTTCGTTTAAACGGCCACGCTGCTCGCTGAAAGGAACAAGAAGGTCTTTACCTTTCACGCCCCAGCTCATGAATGCACCAGTGCTGTTAACACCTTCAACCGTCATCAAACCAAACTGGCCTACTTGAGCTATTGGTTTTTCAGTCGTTGCAGCGATCTGGTTGTCAGAATCTATGTATAAGAAAACATCTAGCTTTTGACCAATTTCAACACCTTCAGGAGTAAATCGTTTCGGCAGCAACACGGTTCCATAGTCGCTCGCGTCAAGGAATACACCGAAGTCTGCTTGTTTTACTACTTCTAAGTTGTTTATTTGACCAATATTAATCATCAAGGTTGTCTCTACTTTAAATTTGGCGGAGATTATACGTGATCTCTGATATGCTTTCGCTAGTTTCATTCATATTTTTACATTCTAGGAGACATCGTTGATCACCGTTGATAAACAAGATGCGATAACACTTAAAATTAACCATGCCATGGCTAAGACCAAAAAGCTCGACATGGACGTTTATCTATTCATTCCCGGTGAACTTGGACTGACTCCTGAAGTGCTTTCTGAAAGTGCCTTTTTCTACAGCTCAATCACTCAAAAACGTGCCTACTATAGTGACAAAACACTTTTACCTTTGGTACACAGTCGCTTGGCAAAACGTGGACGCTTATCTACAACACAGTATCGTGTCAGTTTGAGTCTGTTTGCCTACCAATATGTTATCGCGTTAGATAAAGCAGTCAGCAGCTTAAATAAAACTGATAGTGACGACGTAACGGCTGATGAAGTAGATGAAGTCATTGAATTGGCTTTAGATATCTTGAAGAAGCTACGCCGAAGCATCCCTTACGAAGAAAATCTCAAGCGCTACTACGCTAATATCGATAACTACCTATCTTGGTATACCGAGCAAAAGTTCCTATCGCTAGTTTCACACATGCCACGAGGTAGTGAGTATTCAACGATTAAAGAACGACTCTTAACGCTTTGTGATAAAGAGACCGCGCACCGTAAACTGAACCGCTACAACTCAGCAAGAGTTCGAGAGGACGTTACCCGCTTGAGTAACAAGATGCGTTTGCTGCGTCGTTTGATTGAACACCCTATCGTGCTTAAAGAAAAGACAACGTCGATGGGTAAGAACGTTAAGCGTGCCGTGAAAGGCATCGCGACCGGTTTGGTGATGGTTGTCGTGACCACTACTGTGATCTTGGCTCGTGACTTTCTTGGTGAGATTACCGCCTCTTTCATCGTGGCAATGTCTTTCATTTACGCACTGCGTGAGATCTTTAAAGATGACTTGAGAGACATCCTTTGGCGCTGGCTGCGTAAAGGCAAGCCAAAATGGAAGCGTCGTTACTATGATCCAACGACCAACAAGTCAGTAGGCCATAAACTGGAATGGTTGGACTACGCAAATTTTTCTAAGCTTGCAGATCGCATTCAGTCGATCCGTAAAAAGCGTGTGGTACAACGTGAAGAGCAAATCTTGCATTACCGCTCTCATACTGAGATGTCGACATCGACCTTTATGAGTGGTTATGAGGAGACTCGTGAAACGTTATCGATCAGCCTCAGAGCGCTGACACGGTTGATGGATAAAGGCTCAAACAAGATCTACCGCTTGAATGAAGGACAAGTGAGCCGCGAATCAGTAGAAAAGCGTCATCTTCTCAACCTGATCATTAAAGAGAACAACCATGATAACGAACCAACCTACTACCGTTGGAAGATCGTTATGAACCGTTCAAAAATAGTTGATATTGAGCAGATCACTCAAGAGTCATAGAGCCGTTATAAAGTTCTCTATAACGGTATGTGGAAACCATTCACATACCGTTGTTTTATCTCTTCAACGTTACCCATGACTTCTAAACCAAAATCTATTATTTAATCGCTATTTTCTTGAAGGGACTTTCTTAATTGAAAGCGTAAGCGTGAACTCCGCCATCGGCTCGTCACCATGTAAAGATGGGCAAGTCGCGATAATGGTTACGGGTTGATTGACCCGTTCTCCGGTCGACATGGTTTCTGCCAGCATAGTGTTGATCAGCTCACCGTCGTTACAAGTGAAATGCACATCACCTTCAGGGCGCTTCAAAAAGTTACCCGTCACCTCTTTAAAAGCCAACGAGATCTTTTCACCTTGCTGCTGAGATTTGCTCATCGCAAGAAACCCACCCGCGACATCCGCACCTACAGCCAAAACGCCAAAGTACATACTGTTAAGGTGATTCTTAGTACGCCTTCTAAGCGGGATTTTCACTTCAACATGTTGGTTGTCCAACGCGAGTAGTTTTGGTCGGCACAACCAGATAAGTGGGACTTTGAAAAAGCCAAACATGCTTAAGTAGAAATTTGCTTTTTGTAGAGGGGTCAACATTCGGATTACCTAGTCAAATCAGTCATCAGACCAGTTAATCGATTAGCGATAGAGATGTCAAAAAAATGTTACAAAAAAGAGATATCATCGCATAATGATATCTCTTTCATTCTCAAAGCTTTAGCGCTTCAAATAAACGGATAGAGCCAGTTGACTTACTAAGACAACAAACCGATTTATGCAGTCACGACCGTTTCTACGCCTTCAAGATCAGCTATGTAACCTTGTAGACGTGGGTAATCCACTAAGCCTTGAGTTACTAGCAGCACTGGCTTCTTCGCGTTCAGGGTTGCTTTAACAATCATATCCAACAAAGTAATGACCGCCTCATTTTGTGGATCAAAAGCGTGTTGCTGAGCTTCATTGTGTTTGTCTACGCCTAAAGTGAAAGACGCTAAGCTATCAACGTTTACCACTACACCATCGAAGTAATGCAGTAAACGTTCGCTCAGTAGCACTGCAGACGGCACATCGCACGAGAACAGTACTTTCAAACCGTTAAGGCCGCGTGGTAGCCCTTGCTCGGCAAGCAGGTCAATAATCTTAGCGGCATCGCTTAACGCACGAACGTAAGGCACAACTACTTCAACGTTGATGCCCTGCTCACGTAATGCCTTAATAACCTGACATTCTAAAGCGAAAGCCTTGCTGTATTCTGGTGTCGCGTAACGAGCAACGCCACGAACACCTAGTGCAGGGTTAATCTCTTCTGCTTCACAGTTCCCGCCAAGCAGCGAACGGAATCCATAGCTGTCTGCACTGCTTAATGCGATACGAACAGAAGTGTGATTTGGCTGAACGGCAGCTTGAATGGCAATCACTAAGGTCGAAACAAAATGCTCATCGACTGTTTTATCGCCAAGGATCGCTTCTAAAGACGTTTTTTCAATATCAGTCAAAGTATCTAAGTGACTCTCGATACTTGGGTGATAAAAGACACGATCCATCACCAATTCTGATAGTGAAACGTATAAGTGGTTGGAATTATTATTATCGTTATAAGAAGGCAGCACATCACCTACGACGAGTTCTGGGTGCAAAGTGCTTTGATTTTCTTGAGTCATTGCTGCTCCAGCATTTTTATGTTGTGTTCAAACGAAAATACCGATAGCTGCCTGTTAATACAAGTGAAAATCCCTTATTTGACGCTGGCCTGCTGATAAAAATAAGAATATTAGCAATAACTGAGATAACTTTGACTCAATAGAGTTTATTCCTCTGTTCAATTCCGTTATCTTAACCACTTCGCAATAGAATAAAAAAGCTATCACATGCCATTAAAAACTGATGAGTTGAGAACCCAAGCTCTGGGTCCTATGCCAACTCCTGCCGAACTAGGCAATGCACACCCTATTACTGACGACGTTGCTGAGCGCATTAAAAATTCTCGCCGCCAAATCGAAGATATCCTAACTGGTCGTGATAACCGCCTATTAGTTATCGTAGGCCCTTGCTCTGTTCACGATACAGATGCGGCACTTGATTACGCTGAGCGCCTAAGCAAAATTCAAGACCAGTACAAAGATGAACTGTTCGTTGTAATGAGAACCTACTTCGAGAAGCCTCGTACTGTTGTAGGTTGGAAGGGTTTGATTACAGATCCTAACCTTGATGGTTCATACGCACTTGAAACAGGCTTGAACAAAGCTCGTAAGCTTCTGCTAGATATCAACAAGCTTGGCCTAGCTACCGCGACTGAATTCCTTGATATGATCACAGGTCAGTACATTGCAGACCTTATCACTTGGGGTGCGATTGGCGCTCGTACAACTGAATCTCAGATTCACCGTGAAATGGCTTCTGCACTGTCTTGCCCTGTTGGCTTCAAGAACGCGACCAACGGCAACATCAAGATTGCTATCGATGCAATTCGTGCAGCACATGCTTCACACTACTTCTACTCTCCAGATAAGAACGGCCGCATGACGGTTTACCGTACTTCTGGCAACCCATACGGTCACGTTATTCTACGTGGTGGCGATAAAGGCCCTAACTTCGACGCTGAATCTGTAGATACTGCATGTAAGCAACTGGCTGAATTCGATCTACCTCAACGTTTGGTTGTAGACTTTAGCCACGCTAACTGTCAGAAGCAACACCGTAAGCAGTTAGAAGTTGCACAAGACATTTGTGAGCAAATTAAATCTAACAAGAACCAAATTGCAGGCATTATGGCAGAGAGCTTCATTATTGAAGGCAACCAGCCAATGACAGACATTAACAACCTAGAATATGGCAAGTCGATTACTGACCCATGCCTAAGCTGGGAAGATACTGCAACAATGCTAGACATGCTTGCAACAGCAATTAAAGATAGAAACTTAGCTTAAGGAAACAACACAATGCCATCATTTGACATTATCTCTGAAGTAGAAGCAGTAGAACTGCGTAACGCAGTAGACAACGCAAACCGTGAACTATCGACTCGTTTCGATTTCCGCGGCGTTGACGCAAGCTTTGATTACAAAGATGAATCAGTAAAATTGACTGCTCAAGACGATTTTCAACTGAAGCAAATGCGCGATATCCTTCGCAGCAACCTAACGAAGCGTAATGTTGATCCTAACGCGATGGAAGCGAAAGCGGCAGACCAAACAGGTCGCACTTGGCACCAAACGGTTATCTTTAAGCAAGGCATTGAAACTGATGTCGCTAAGAAGATCGTTAAGCTAATCAAAGACAACAAAGTTAAAGTTCAAGCTTCTATCCAAGGCGACAAAGTTCGTGTTACTGGTAAGAAGCGTGATGACCTACAAGCTGTTATGGCTCTAGTTCGCGGCGGTGAACTTGGTCAACCTTTCCAGTTTGACAACTTCCGCGACTAATTTTTGAGTTTGAGTGACCGCCGATTTGGGTTGCTCATTCATCAGCACAATGTCGTGTTTGAAATAGCAAAAAGCCACTTCTTTTGAAGTGGCTTTTTATTTATCTGGTCCAGCTTTAGTTTTATTCCGAGCCTCTAGCCGATTTCAAACAACCAGAAAGCTCTCATTTCAACTAGAAGCAATTACCTCAACTGAGTACTTGGGCTGCTGACAATTTTAGGTCTTTGCCGACCAACAGATTAAACTCTACGCTTGCTGGTGGAATAAACACACACACTCGTAATTTCTCTGCTCTTGCTTGCTCAAGCTTTGTTGATAGCTCTCCGCTGTTGGCGTAGCTCTCTCTTTCTGCATCTCGGCGGCACAGGTCGATAAATTCAAATGGACAATCGCTCGGTGAAAGTACGAGCTCTGCCTCCTGCATCAAACGTAAAGCCTTCATAGACAACAGCTCGACATCTTGCTCGAATTCAATCCAAGTGACCTGCCCTTCGCCATCAATGCCTTCGGTTAGCGCTTGCTGGTAGTAAGACTCTAACTGCTCTCTGTCATTCACCTGCTCGATAAAGCTGGATGACAAGAAACGCTCCCAAAATTTACGACGCTCGTCGACGGTTGGGAATGACTCTTTGATTGAATTGCGTTTTGATGCACCGAAGTCTGCTATCAAACCTATGTTTTGTGGCAATACCGTTTCGAGTTTTTCTCTGATATTTCTTACTAAAACAGGTGATGCCCCGCCACTAGAGATGGCAATTTGGATTCTGCCGCGATTTATCATCGAAGGTGTGATGAAGTCGCAGTAAGGAAGATCGTCAACCACATTGACTAAAATGCCCAGTTTTTTCGCATCATTATACACTTGGTGATTCAAGCTTGGGTTGTCTGTTGTGGCCCAAACCTGCAAGTAATTTTTCGATATGATCTGTGACGAGTAAAAGTTTTGAACCCAGTGAAGCTTGTTCTCGTCCACAAGCTGCTTTAAGTAAGGCGCTACCTTGGGAGACACCAAAGTCACATCCGCTCCCGCTCGTAGTAAGCTATCGACTTTACGGCAAGCAACCTCACCCCCACCAACCACTAAGATTGGCTTATTTTCTACATCCAAAAACATTGGGAAATAACGCATGTTCTTCCTTGAGACTACTTCAATAACTATTCAGCCATGCTACCAAATTTGGAGCATATTCATAACTATCGAAGTGTAATAAAAATATTTATTGACCAAATTTCAACATTTCTTAAGTTTAATATTTCATCATTGTGATGTTTATTCAGAATATTTATCTAGTCGATTATCAATATAAAAATCTAAATCTCGTTGCACCAACAGTGTGAACCGTTGCACTATTTACATTCACTTAACATTTGGTCATTCTAATTGTGTTCGGATTTGTGATTTCATTCAAAATTCTTTTTAAATTATACATTTGTGAAACTACGGATCCTTTCCTAACCTTATAAACAGTTGTTTAAATCGCACACAGTTTCATTTGCAAAATGCAACTCGTTTAATTTGAACAACAAGGTCATAGAAAACGCAACACATAAGAGAAACTCAAACGAGCACGAGTATCAGGTGTCACCTGGTTAACAAGGAAGGATACAAATGACAAATAAACTAACACTTCTTGCTTCAGTAGTAGCTGCATCAACTGCGATGATGGCAACATCGGCATCAGCGGCAGAAAGCACTCTGGACAAAGTCACATCTCAAGGATTTCTAACTTGTGGTGTAAGTACCGGTCTTCCAGGGTTCTCTAACCCTAACTCAAAAGGTGAATGGGAAGGAATTGATGTTGAGTATTGTCAAGCTCTTGCAGCGGCTGTACTCGGTGACAAGACTAAAGTTAAGTATGTACCTCTAACAGCAAAAGAGCGTTTTACTGCGCTTCAATCTGGCGAAATCGACGTACTATCTCGTAACACAACATGGACATTACATCGTGACACTGCTCTAGGTCTGAACTTCGTAGGCGTTAACTACTACGATGGTCAAGGCTTCATGGTTAAGAAAGAACTTGGCCTAACAAGTGCTCAAGAGCTTGATGGCGCTTCTGTATGTGTTCAATCAGGTACAACAACTGAACTTAACCTAGCCGATTACTTCCGTAACAGTGGCATGTCTTACAAGCCAGTGGTATTCGATACGGCAGCACAAACATCGAAAGGTTTCGACGCAGGTCGTTGTGACGTACTAACAACTGACCAATCTGGTCTATACGCACTTCGCCTAAACCTAGCTGATCCTAAATCTGCAGAAGTACTTCCTGAAATCATCTCTAAAGAGCCTCTAGGCCCTGTTGTTCGTCAAGATGATGATCAATGGTTTAACGTTGCTAAGTGGACACTTTCAGCAATGATTAACGCGGAAGAATACGGCATCTCTTCTAAAAATGCAGACGAAATGCTTAAGTCAAAAGATCCAAACATCAAACGTATTCTTGGTGTAGACGGTCCTAAAGGTAAAGGCCTTGGCATTCGCGACGACTGGGGTTACCAAGTAATTAAGCAAGTTGGTAACTACGGTGAGAGTTTTGAGCGTACTGTTGGTACAGGTTCTCCACTTCAAATCTCTCGTGGTGTAAATGCATTATGGAATGCGGGCGGCTTTATGTACGCTCCACCAATCCGTTAATAAATTTTCAAGCATCAATTAGGGCGGAGTTTTCCGCCCTATTTATTAAATGGATTTGAGGTTATAGTAGTATGAAACCTAATGAAACTATTTCTCCAGCTCAGGCAAAGCCACAGCCCAAAAGTGCCAACTTATTTTACAACCCCACTTTTCGCTCCATCATTTTCCAAATTATCGCCGTCGGGGCGCTTTGTGCTTTCTTTTACACGATTGTAAATAATGCACTCACAAACTTAGATTCCCGTGGTATCACCACTGGTTTTGATTTTCTCTCACAAGAAGCTGGTTTTGGTATCGGCTTAACACTGATTGAATACGACGAGACCTACTCATACGGTCGTACATTCTTTATCGGTCTTCTCAATACCGCTTTGGTTTCAGTACTCGGCATCATGCTAGCGACAGTGCTGGGCTTTAGTATGGGTATCGCTAGGCTCTCTTCAAACTGGCTAGTTAGCCGATTTGCAGCTGTCTACATTGAGATATTCCGAAATATCCCTCTGCTATTACAAATCTTTTTCTGGTATTTCGCCGTTCTACAAGCCTTGCCTTCTGCTCGTCAAAGTATGAGTCTAGGTGAAGCAATTTTCTTGAACGTACGCGGGTTGTACTTCCCTGCTCCAGTCTTTGAGCAAGGCAGTAGCATTGTCATCGCATCATTGATTGTCGGTATTATCGCTACGTTTATTATCAACATCTGGGCTAAGAACAGACAGAAACTGACCGGCCAACAAACACCGATGTTGCGAATTGCCGCTGCGTTGATTTTAGGCTTACCGTTGATAACTTACTTTGTTATGGGCATGCCTATCTCTGCAGATTACCCTGTGTTGAAAGGGTTTAACTTCAAGGGTGGTGTTACGATAATCCCTGAGCTTGCTGCATTGATGCTCGCTTTAAGTATCTATACAGCAGCGTTCATTGCTGAGATTGTTCGTTCAGGTATTAACGCGGTAAACCATGGGCAAACTGAGGCTGCGATGTCTCTAGGCATCCCACGTTCTAGAACTCTAAAGCTTGTCATTATTCCACAAGCATTAAGAATCATTATCCCACCACTAACCAGTCAGTATCTAAACCTGACCAAAAACTCATCACTTGCGATGGCCATTGGTTATCCTGATCTTGTCTCTGTATTTGCAGGAACAACACTTAACCAAACTGGACAAGCTATCGAAGTAATCGCGATGACAATGGGCGTCTACCTAACCTTGAGCCTATTAACGTCCGCTCTAATGAACATATACAACCGCAAAGTAGCGTTGGTGGAGAGATAAGATGAGTACACATCAATTTCAACCTGATCTTCCGCCTCCAGCGAATACCGTTGGGCCAGTCGGTTGGTTAAGAAAAAATCTATTTAATGGACCTATTAACAGCGTCGTCACTGTGATTCTTGCTTACTTTGCTTTCACCCTATTATGGGCAATAGCGGATTGGGCATTCATCAGTGCCGACTGGATAGGAACCACACGCGATGCCTGTACTAGCGAAGGCGCTTGTTGGGTTTTTATCAGCGTTCGTTGGGACCAATTCATGTATGGCTTCTACCCAGAAGCTGAACTGTGGCGACCTCGCCTCTTCTATGCAACGTTGGCCATTTTTATAGCCTTACTGGCTTATGAAAAAACACCTAAACGTACGTGGATTTGGTTGTTCTTCGTCAACATCTACCCATTTATCATTGCTGGCTTGCTATACGGTGGCGTCTTTGGGTTAGAAGTTGTTGATACCCATAAATGGGGCGGCCTACTGGTTACACTGGTCATCGCACTTGTTGGTATTGTAGTGTCACTCCCTATTGGTGTTGCACTTGCTCTTGGGCGCCGCTCAGAGATGCCGATCATTCGCAGTATGTGTACCGTATACATCGAAATTTGGCGTGGCGTACCGCTCATTACAGTTCTATTCATGGCTTCAGTAATGCTGCCACTCTTTTTATCAGAAGGGACAGAAACCGATAAGCTCATTCGAGCACTTGTAGGGGTAGTTCTATTCAGTGCAGCCTACATGGCCGAAGTAATTCGAGGTGGTCTACAAGCAATACCAAAAGGCCAATACGAAGCAGCTGATGCTCTGGGGTTAAGCTACTGGAAAAAGACTGGGCTTATCATTCTACCTCAAGCTCTTAAAATCACGATTCCTTCAATTGTGAACACCTTCATTGGTTTGTTTAAAGATACCAGTCTTGTTTTGATTATTGGTATGTTTGATGTACTAGGAATTGGCCAAGCCGCGAATACCGACCCTGAATGGCTTGGGTATTCAACAGAAAGTTATGTATTTGTCGCGTTAGTGTTCTGGGTGTTTTGTTTTGGCATGTCGAGATATTCGATATGGCTAGAAAACAGACTTCACACCGGTCACAAACGATAATTAACAAGATCAAGGACGTATTATGACGCAGCAGACAGAAAACAACTCTCAAGGTCTTATGATCGAGTTGAAAGACATGAACAAGTGGTACGGTGAATTCCACGTACTTAAGAACATCAATTTAGAAGTTAAAAAAGGCGAGAAAATCGTTATCTGTGGCCCTTCAGGCTCTGGTAAATCAACGATGATCCGCTGCATCAACCGATTAGAAGAGCACCAAAAAGGTCATATCTTCGTTTCAGGTAATGAATTAACGGAAGACCTAAAGAACATCGAAGCCGTGCGTAGAGATGTCGGCATGTGTTTCCAACACTTCAATCTGTTTCCACATCTGACGGTATTAGAGAACTGTACTCTGGCTCCAATCTGGGTCAAAAAGATGCCAAAAGAAGAAGCCGAAGCGATTGCAATGAAGTACCTAGAGCGCGTAAAAATCCCTGAGCAAGCGGACAAGTTCCCAGGTCAGCTTTCAGGTGGTCAACAGCAGCGTGTAGCTATCGCTCGCTCTTTGTGTATGAACCCTCAAGTGATGCTGTTTGATGAGCCAACGTCGGCGCTCGATCCAGAAATGGTTCGTGAGGTGTTAGACGTAATGGTTGAGCTTGCAGAAGAAGGCATGACGATGCTTTGTGTAACGCACGAGATGGGCTTTGCTAAAGAGGTCGCGGATCGCGTTATCTTCATGGATGCCGGTGAAATCATAGAAGAGAACAACCCTGTCGATTTCTTTGAAAACCCACAATCAGACAGAACGCAGAACTTCTTAAGCCAAATCTTACACCACTAATGTGTTATGATGCATAAACTACAGAGGCGGCTTAGGTCGCCTCTTTGTTTTCAGTGTTATAATTAGTTTTTCAAGATTATAAACAGCGATTCAGTGCGATTAAAATTGAACAACGAACCTTAACTGCACTTTAAGAAATACTTTGTTACACCTTCAGAAGCACTTAACCGACTATTTTGATTATTATTTTACGTATACAAGAGGAATGAGAGACTTGATTTTTCGAACTTTCACCCCCATAAATGTACTAATAACTATTGAAGTCACCTTACGAGGAAGATTATGAACAGCCCTATGTTTTCACGCACAGCATCTCAAGAAAGTGCTCTGCAAACCAATAAAGTGTTGCGTAACACCTACGCATTACTGTCTATGACACTACTTTGGTCTGCTGTTGTAGCAGGCGTATCCATGGCGATGAACCTTCCTCGCCCGGGTCTTATTATCATGCTAGTTGGCTTCTACGGCCTACTTTTCCTAACAGAAAAGAACCGTGACAACAGCATGGGTCTAGTCTTCACATTCCTATTTACAGGTTTCTTAGGCTACACCATCGGTCCAATCTTAAACATGTACGTTGGCGCAGGCATGGGTGATGTCATCCTAACTGCACTTGGCGGTACAGCACTGGCGTTTATGGGCGCATCAGCTTACGCACTAACAACTAAGCGTGACCTGTCGTTCCTTAATGGCATGCTATTAGCTGGTTTCGTAGTACTACTTGTAGGTATGGTTGCAAACATCTTCCTACAAATGCCTCTACTATCATTGGCAATGAGCGGTATGTTCATCCTGTTCTCGACTGGTGTTATCTTGCTTACAACGCAAAACATCATTCGTGGCGGTGAAACAAACTACATCTCTGCAACGATCAGCTTGTACGTATCGATCTACAACATCTTCATCAGCCTACTAAGCATCCTAGGCATCATGGGCAGCGACGACTAATCGTTCCCATCATTGAAGAATATCTAGCCCAAGAGCCTACCTCTTGGGCTTTTTTGTATCTATAAGTACGATATTTCATTGGATAGCTACAATTTCTGTTGAGAAAGACAAACTTGGTCATGTACCCTATCCGCATAGTTAATTGGATTCTGGATTAAACATGTTTGAATATAACGGCAAGCAAATCGAAACCGACGCTCAAGGCTACCTATTGGATTACACGCAATGGGAAGAAGGCATGATTGAAATTCTTGCTCAAGACGAGGCGATTGAACTTACAGATGCACACTTAGAAGTCGTACATTTTGTAAGGAGCTTTTACGAAGAGTTCAACACCTCACCAGCGGTTCGCATGCTCGTTAAAGCAATGGAAAAAGCTCACGGCCCAGAAAAAGGCAATAGTAAGTACCTTTTCAAGTTATTCAAAAAAGGCCCTGCAAAACAAGCGACCAAGCTCGCCGGTTTACCTAAACCAGCAAAGTGCTTGTAAAACCTAACCCGCTTTAGGTCATTAAGTTACATTCAATATAAAATACTGTAGTGCTACAACTACAGTATTTTAAACGCCCCTATGCGTACGTCCTGGCGCTCACTATCTTTAACTTGATGCATCACAACGTTGTCTACTGTTGCGCTCGAAGGGCCAATATAGAGCCAAGCATGTAACTTCTCAATTTGCTGACTCTCTCCGACAACTAACACTTCAACTCGACCATCATTTAAGTTCTTTGCATAACCTGAGAGACCCATAGCTTGCGCCTGCCTACTGGTGTGGTAACGGAACCCAACACATTGAACTACGCCTGACACGACAAAAATATATTGTGAACTTTCCATAACGTTGCCTCATAAATTATATGAATGATATAGTCGAGCTTCTATTCATTCACCGCTTATTGGTGGACTTACTTCGAGTATAACGATTATGAAAGAAATCCCATTTCGTTGGATTGACAAATATCTCATTCACCTAAAAATCCAAGAAAAGTTCTATCTACTCTTCTTATTGCCTCTTCTCGCCCTGGTTATATTAACTCTCGTTTTAGATAGTGCCGCGGACTCTTTACTTGCTCACCTTTATCAAGAAGAAATGCTCTTGATGAAAGGGCTTATCGAAGCGGGTCAACTCACTAAATATCAAGTAGCTCAGCTTGTTAGCAGCTCTGAAACTATCTCTTTAGGCTACGGTGCTGGTTCTGTTTCAGTGATGAATGGAGCGTTCAGCCTAGTTGCTAACCATGACCAAAACCTTTGGTCTGCTCTATCGACGACTCAGGTTTCTATCATCGCTGTAACCCTAACGCTTATCGCACTAGGTGTTTACTACATCATGACCTTTATTGGCGGCGCGATGTTCTCTATGAACAAAGCTCTGAACACGCTTGCGAATGGCGACTTAACTTGCCGCATGAACTACTTCTTAGTTCGTGACGAGTTCAGTGAAATCGCGATTACAATCGATAAAGTTGCGGAGCGTGAACAAAACATGGTTCTATCAATCCAAGAGTCTGTCGCTCTCATGCAGCAGATCAGCTCGGACTTGAACCAGTCAACACAACAAAGTTCAGACATCTCAGGTAACCAACAAGAACACCTGAATAGCTTAGCAAGTGCAACGGAACAAATGGCGGCTACCATTCGCGAAGTCGCTACCCTTGCTCATGCGTCTAGCTCACAAACGATGGACGCTCGCGGCGTTGCTCAGAGCGGTCAAGTCAAGGTTTCAAATACACTGGAGTCTATCTCTAGCCTATCTCAAGAGATCCAGTCCGCTTCACAAGCAGTAGAAGAACTGGATGCCAACGCGGCGCAGATCGATGAAGTAATCACAACCATCAACGGTATTTCCGAACAGACTAACCTGTTAGCGTTGAACGCAGCTATCGAAGCCGCACGTGCTGGCGAGCAAGGTCGTGGATTTGCTGTTGTTGCCGATGAAGTTCGTGCCCTTGCCGGTCGTACTCAGCAAGCAACGGTTGAAATCCAAAGCATGATTGAATCATTACAACGTAACAGTCAATCACTGACCAAGCTGATGGAAGTCACGGTGAACAATGCTAACGAAGGCCAAACACTGATGTCAGAAGTGAACGTCGAGATCGGTTCATTAGCGGAAAAAAACCAGTCTATTTCAGATAGCAGCACTCAAATTGCTACCGCGGCTGAAGAACAAGGCGTAGTCGCTGACAACATTGCACAGAGTGTTGAAGAGATTCGTCATCAGTCAGACAGTATCTGCGAGATGATCAGTAAGAGTAATTCCAATGTTGACCAACTTCGTAAACAAAGCGATACGATGGAAGGTTTGCTGACAGGTCTTAAAGCTTAATACTGATATCCACCACAATGTGTTGATTAATCATTACTAGGGCTGCTTCTGCAGCCCTTTCTTATTTGCTTTTCACCTGCACTTCCCCGACAATACCCCTCCTTCAAATTCAACAAACAGAGTAAATTATGACTCCTTCAATTCATCTAGCTAAAGGCCGAGATAAATCACTACGCCGCAAACACCCTTGGGTATTTTCACGCGGTATCGATAAGGTCGAAGGCGAACCAAAACAAGGTGAAACTGTAGACGTATATGCTCAAAATGGTCAGTGGCTTGCAAAAGCGGCTTACTCACCAGAATCTCAAATTCGAGCTCGTGTTTGGACATTTGAAAAAGAAGAGATCAACAAGGCGTTCTTCGTAAAACGAATTCAAGACGCACAGTCTTTACGAGAAGACATTATCGAACGTGATGGTCTAACGGGCTACCGCCTAACGGCCGCAGAGTCTGATGGCTTACCAGGTATCACAATCGACAAATACCAAGACTTTCTTGTTTGCCAACTGCTAAGTGCTGGCGCTGAGTTTAACAAAAGCGTATTGGTTGAAGCGTTAATCGAGTGCTTCCCTGACTGCAACATCTACGAGCGTTCAGACGTGGCAGTTCGTAAGAAAGAAGGCCTAGAACAAGTTGTCGGCGTTCTTCATGGTGAAGAGCCACCAAAATCTATCGTGATTGAAGAAAATGGCGTTAAAATCAGCGTGAACATTATGGAAGGCCACAAAACAGGCTTCTACATGGACCAACGTGATAGCCGCAAAGAATCGATGAAGTACGTTAAAGGCAAAGATGTCCTTAACTGTTTCTCATATACAGGTGGCTTTGGCCTTTACGCACTTAAAGGCGACGCGAAGCGTGTTATCAACGCTGACGTATCTCAACTTGCTCTTGATACCGCTAAATTCAACGCTGAACTTAATGAGTTTGATATCTCGAAAAAGCGCGCTGTATTCCTAAACGCTGACGTTTTCAAACTGCTTCGTGAGTACCGTGATCAAGGCACTAAGTTTGACGTAGTGATCATGGACCCACCAAAGTTTGTTTCAAGCAAGAATAACCTAACTTCAGGCGCTAACGGCTACAAAGACGTTAACATGCTTGCGATGCAAACCCTGAAACCAGGTGGCACTCTACTCACCTACTCTTGCTCTGGCTTAATGGGTACTGATTTGTTCCAAAAAATCATCGCTGATGCAGCATTAGATGCAGGCCGAACGGTTAAGTTCGTCGAGCGCTTCGAGCAAGCAGCCGATCATCTAACAGACACAGCCTACCCAGAAGGTTTCTACCTGAAAGGTTTTGCTTGTAAGGTTATTTAATCCTTGAGCTTTTGACTCTATTATTTTATATGACGAAACAGACATATTAAAAAAGGGCCTTTCGGCCCTTTTTGTTATTCATGAATTAAGAGTTTGGTAGGTTAGTCATTAGTGAATTTACTAAATTCGTCAATTCATCACCGGAATAAACACCAGAAGAATCGACGTCAAAACCACTAAGATTACTTGCTTGGCCCTGCAATACTATAGTTTGAGAACCTTGATCATTAGTAATGGTTAACTCTAGGTCTTGGTTGTTATCGCTAATCTTAGCTGACAAATGTTCAAGAACATCATCCATTGTATTTTCATCATGAAGGAGTTCAGACAAATCAATACGGTCACTGCCCACTTCAAAGTCAGTAATAACGTCTCGATAGTTGTTCAAAGGTTCATCAACCCACTTGAAGATATCATCACCGTCGCCACCAGTTAGAATGTCATCACCTAAGCCACCGATTAAGATATCGCTACCGTCGCCACCGAGTAAGATATCATCGCCCGCAGCCCCTAGTAGTACATCATTACCAGCATGACCTAAGATAATGTCATCTTGTTCAGTACCCTGGAACTGATCATCACCTGTCGATGCGTTAAACGAAGAAGTAGGTGCAACATTCACCTCACCGCTAGGGCTTAGATTTAATGTAATAAGTTGCTGTGACTGAGCGCCTTGACTGTCTTCTACAGTTACAAGGATTTCAAATGCAACCGCTTTACCGGTGTCACTTGCTGTGCTGTCACTTGATGGTTGGAAATAGTATGAACCATCTTGTGCAACTCGAAATTCTCCGTAACCAATATCAACAACCAGTTCATTCCCAACACTGTCTTTGGTAAATGTTAGACCTGTTGGCAGGTTAATGGTGTTTCCATCAGTATCGACTTTCTGAATCACTGACGCTTTGCTCTCATCAATCATTACTGCTACTGCATCTAGGCCAGATAGAGATAGCAACAACGAACCAGCAATACCGATTGTTGGACGAAGTTTTGGTAATTCCGTTGTGATTAGAGAGTCTGGTATATAAACAACTTTACCATTGTTACCAGCGACTTCTTTAAGACCACTCTCAGGCACATTATCTGAGCTACCGACTCCAACGGCAGTCACATCTTTATCGGCAATAAAGCTGTCCCAATCGCTGTTGGTATCACTGTCCCAATCGCCATTGTCTAGACCGTCACTTAAGAAGTAAACAACGTCATTGGTATCGTCAGATGACAAATTTGAAACTGGGTTAGTATTGTAACCAGCGATTGCTGCCTCTACGCCATCTTCATAATCCGTTCCGCCTTGCGCATCGAAGATACCGTTATAATTTCTCTCATCTACTTTTTCTTGAGCGGTGGTAAGAATAGCTATAGCTTCAGCTACTGTCTTCCAACCAGTATTCGTCGCTCCAGAATCAAAGTCTATTAACTGTACCAGAACATCTTCACTGCCTTCTTGATCAGCCACGTTTTGCAAGAGATTAATTGACGCTTGCAATACGTACTCAATTCTCATATCGCTTAGACCACTCGGAGTACTTGCCATACTTCCAGAAGAATCAATAATCAGAGTAATGACTGTTGTTGGTACGCTCCCGCCTTGATCTGCCATGATATCGTTAGTTTCAGCAACATTAACACTAGTACTCGCTGTTGAAACATTTTCATTCACATCTACAGCAACGACTTCAACATCAACATCTAACTGTTCACCTGAACTATCTCTTACTGCAAGATTGTCATAGCTAATATGCTGTGTAGTGTCACCTTCAATATCAATGACCCAGACAGATTCATCACCAACGGTTACGAAACCACCAAGAACATTACCAGTATCTTTATCAATAATTTCTGCAGAATCTGGTAACCCGGAAATTCTAACTTCGTCTAGGTACTCACTTCCGTCTGTATCTGCTACCGAAGCTGTTACTGTAAAGCCAACATCTTGAAGCACATTGAATGTTCCGTCTTCATTAAGTTCAACAATAGCATCTGCAAAAATTAAACGTTCAATTTGATACAGTTTATCACCAGTACTACCCCATTCAGGAGTATCACGGTTCAAACTATCCACGATAGTCCAATCATGTTGTGTCGTCGTGTCACCAACAAAAGTTAAATTGTATTCAGAAAAATCACCTTCATATACTGCAGTATCAATAGCACTTTCAGCATCCAATGAACCAGTACCACCAGAAAGATGATCATCACCATCACGGCCAACAAAAATATCAGAACCTGTACCTCCTGGGTTTGTATTAGCATCTCCAATCAAACTATCACCAGAGCTTACATCAGAACCAACGATTAAATCATTTCCTACAGTCCCCGTTGTTTGACCATACTGATTCATTACAGTATGACCAAGTTCAGCATAATCACTTTCAGTAAAACTGGTGTTAGCATCAGCATTAACAAGCTTAGTATGGAGTGCATCACTAATCACAACATTTGAAGTATCACCAAATACCGCAGTAACATTAGGCTTATCAGCCACGGCATTCACAACAAGTGTTGCTGTACCTTCGCTCGACTTAGCTCCATCAGAAACAGTCACAGTAAACGGTACGCTATCGAAATGTTTATCCAAAGCTGGTGTGAACTCTGCAGAGGTCACTTGCCCTTCTGAATCTATTACAAGCTGAACCGAACCATATGATGGGTCAACCTTGACATCTGTAATAAATGTCTGGTCTCCATCAGCATCAGTAATATCGAGCTTATCCAGAGACAAACTAACCACCTGATCTTCATTAGAAGCATCAAACTGAGAGTCATTCAAGACTGGTGCTTTATTTGTTGAATCCTGTGTACTTGAAGTTGAAATGGTTATAACACCAGTATCAGTTCCTTTGTCACTATCTGTAGCTTCATAAGTGATTTTTTCAGAAACAATCGCATCTACAACTTCAACACCTTGCAATGTGATATTAGAGTTCGATCCATTTGATTGGTCCCCATTAACTGTGTATACACGAATCTCATCAAACCCACCACCAAGCTGTATATTTGCAGTGAATTCACCGCTTCCATCATAAACGGCAGAATTAGTATCATCATCAAAGATGTAAGGGTCATTGCCTACCTGAACACCATCTTTAAATAAGATAACTTGTATTTCAGCATCAGCAGAATTGTTGTCGGCATAGTGAGCCCATACACTACCAAAATCGATATTAACCTCAGTTACTGTTACCTCAGTGGCGTTAGAATCACCAACTTGAGTAAAGTCTATCGAGATATAATCTTTAGTTGAAACATCAAGCTCTTTGTCACCTACACCTAATCCTGACTCATTAGCCGCACTATCATAATGCAATGTTTCAGCTGTTAAATTGCTAGATGAGTCAGGTCTATCTCCATCGAAGCGACCACCAGAAATGATTACACCACTATCCAATGTATAAGATGTTTTGGAACCATTTATATTGTTAAAATCTTCTGATGCATCAAAAGAGAGATCGGAATTAACAGTTTCATCCAGCACATATTCGATTTGTGAATCTTCACTTAGAACTGTGTTTTCATTAACCAATGTACGAATATCACCATCAACCACATATAAAGAACCAAACTCAGGAAGATCAATAATCGAAAGTTGTACATCTTTATTATCAGTACTGCTTAAATCATCTTCAGCATCAATTACGTGAGAATCGAACGTGAACTGTACTGACTGCTCTGTACCTAATTCAATACTAAAGCTAGAAGCACTAGGATCGATATTGGTAGATAACGCATCTGTCCCAACAAACTGAGTACCTGATGGTTGATCTTGATATGTTAACTCAGCAGAAACATTCAGTTCACCATCTACAACCGTGTCCATATCTACATCAAATGATAAAGACCCAGAATTTATATCAGCTTGAGTAAGAACTTTAGTCTCAGTCAGTTGCCCTTCGACTTGAACCGTCAAGGTAGCACCGACTTCAACACCAACAGGTAACAATACACTGTATGAAACCATAGTTCGGTCACTGTTAATAATATCGTCTTCATCTTTTACGATAACGACCGAAGGAGCAAATAGCTCTTCAACAGTTTTTCCGCCATCAGTAAAATTAAAGTTTTCAAACTCAATGAAAGTATTCACATCACCATTATTTTCGGTGATTGACACTGAACCATCAGCATTAAGTGTCACTGAAGCCGAGTCCAAAGAGAAATCAAACACAGCAGTATCTGTACCCTCTCCACCATCAACAACTAATCTGTTATCAATGTCATCTACAGTGGCATTGAATTGATCATCTCCCCCACCAAGTAAGACGAAGTCATCTGTAGTTTCTTGCTGTGCTGGGTCAAAATCGCCATGGTAGTAATGTACGGTATTCGATGATTCACTAGTGTTACCGTAATTATCAACTTGTTTGGCTGTAAAGAATTCGTTGTCATTAACAGACGTAGAAACCAGGTTCGATATATCAGTGGTCCAGTTACCATTACTGTCGACTGTAATCGGAGTTACATTCACCTGATTACTGTCTTCATCGAATAGTAATATTGTTAAGCCAGGCTCACCAGTACCATGCAATGTAACTTCAGAATAATCACTAGCTGCAGAATCATCTGAGATATTTGTAATCACAGGAGATTCCGGAATGTCGGTAAACACAAAATAACGCTCTGTATTAGAAGCAACAAAATCGTTACCAGCATCATCACTTCCAGTCACAGTAGCGGTAAGATCTGCAGGGTTACCCATAATAAGATTCGAACCATGTGTGACTAACTTGAACGTATTGTCAGCAAGAACTACCGTCGAACCGATAAGAACTTTGCTATCTCCAACCCCCAAGTAAATATGTACAGTATCCCCTTCACTTGCATCACCAGAAACTTTACCTGTTATCTCTTGATCAGATGAAGCTTCTTCAGCATTAACAATACCATCACCAGTAACTTGATCGATATCTATACCTGCTCCTGCAGTGGTGTCCAACGTCGCGTTTTCGCTGTCTGTCGCCGCGTTGCCCGCTGTATCCGTCACGTC
>NZ_JBFSSD010000011.1:71063-130204 GCF_041466145.1 Vibrio sp. 10N.239.312.D08
GCTTCGTCAACACTGATGTTGCCGTCGCCTACGGTCGTCAAGTCGATTGTCGGTAGATCCGCATTGTCCGCATCCAACGTCGCGTTTTCGCTGTCTGTCGCCGCGTTGCCCGCTGTATCCGTCACGTCCGCTTTCACGGTGATCGCACCATCAACCAGACCCTTACCTGTTAGGTCTGCTGTCGTGCTGAACGCACCATCCGTCACGGTCGCTGTGAACTGAGCTGTGTTGCCTTGGCTGTCAGTCACGGTCAAGGTCACTGTCTGACCGTTTTCGACATTCGTTGTGGTACCTGACAAGGTCACTTCGTCTGCTTCGTCAACACTGATGTTGCCGTCGCCTACGGTCGTCAAGTCGATTGTCGGTATAACCATATCAATTGAGTATGTTTTGTCGGTGCTAGAACTAAACTCATTCCCAACCCAATCTTGTCCGGTAACAGTAGCTGTCACTGAATTATCAGCTACAAGATCACTGCCCTGAACATCTACACTCCATGTTTTATCACTTTGGACAACAGTCAGATAAGTCACACCATTTACTACGACTGATACCTGGTCACCAGTATCCGCATCTCTTCCAACAGTACCTTTAACTGAAACGGTACTTTCGCTTTCACTTTGATTGATAACATTGTCGTCAGTGATGGATTCAATAAAGATCGTTCCTCTAGCAGCTAAATCAACTAGATAGAACTCTGTCGAAGTAGCCGAGCCAACATTTCCAGCTTCATTTACGACATCTACCTTCGCGTCGACGATGTTATCGCTATCGGAGTTTAGGTCAGACCCATTGACGTCAATGCTATATTTCCCGTCGATTACTTGGCCTGTATACACAACGCCATTGATGGTCAGTGTTACTGTTCCAGAAACGTAATCCTCACCAGTAATAGAACCTGTAATCGTAACCGTCCCTTGAGCTTCAGTTGCGTTAATGACTGAGTCTTCAGTAATCGGATCAATATCTATGTTTACATTAACCGGAGTCGAGTCATAAATATGAGTAGAAGTTCCTGAGCTTGAAACACTGTTTCCTGCGCTATCGGTTGAACTAACAGAAACAGTGAACTCGGTGTCTTCTGCTAGGTCCTCACCATTAACACTTAGTTCCCAAATACCATTCTCTTTTACAACACTAGTATATGTCGCTCCATTGATGACAGCAGTTACGACGTCGTTAGGTTGTATGTCTCCACCGGTAGCAGTACCTGTAACAAAAATTGTTTGCTCTTTTTCAGTCTCAGTAACAACATCATCTGATGTAATGCTATCTACGATCACATTTCCTGATTCTGCCTGTGTATCAAGAGTGAACGTCAGCGTTGAGCTGCCTGAAGTATTACCTGCTGCGTCGGTTTGACGAACGGTGATCGTGTTGTCACCTTCCGTTGGTACTGGAGCCGTTGTCGTCCAGTTTCCGTCAACAAGGTATTCGACTGTCGCGCCATCTTCGGTGCCATCGACTGTGAAGCTGCCGTCGTTGGTTAAGAAGTCATCCGCTGCTGAGCCAGAGTCCGTATCCAGTGTCAGTGTTGGCGCATCTGGCGCTGTTGTGTCACCGATGGTCTCGCTGTCTGTGCCTTGGCTACCAGATTGCTCAATCGAGCGGAAAGCATCTAGCAGACTCAAGCTTTGAGTTCGAGACATGCCTAGCGCTTCAAAACCCGTAGTGATGAACTCAGTACCAGGGATTGTTTCTTCGCCATCACGCTCAATAGTTCCGCTAGTCCCTAAACTCGAGCCATTTTGACCGGCAGCTGTCGCAAACTCTTCACCGAGTTCAGCTGGGTCTTGGCCTTCTTCTAATGCAGCAAAAATATCAGCGATATCTTGGTCAAGTTCGATCTCCCCAGCTTCGGGTGAAAAACGCTTCGCTGATACTTCCGGAGTATTAGGGGCATTTAGGGATTCAAGAATGACATCCCCCGCTTGCAATGGCTGGCCGTCTTCTAGGACTTTAATTGTACCATCTACCGAAATAACAATGCGTTGGCCAAGTGCTAATGCACCGCTCACATTCAATACTGTCATGTCCATATAAACCCCTAAAACCCATTTTCAATCAAAACGTCAAAATAGTGACATTGTATTTATAATATTAGACAAAATATAACACCTAACACTATATAATTCATAGTTATGAATGCATATTTTAACAAGTTCGTATACACCATGATGACAACGGTCACATACATCAATATCGAAAGCGCTCTCAAATTTTACATAAGTTATTGTGCTAACGAAAAATAATTGACATATTAATAGGGTTCAAAGTGCATCAAACATCACAATACGCACAGCGATCGGTTAACAACTTTACAACCATTTACGAGCACCAATTGTAGCGATCGTAAATTTTTTGGCGGTTCATCTGAATTTTGTATATTATCGTGCAAAATTAAGACTCAGGTGTGATTCATTTTGGAGAGATGCAAATTGAACAGGATTCAAACGACGACCATAGGGCTATCTATAGCACTGACCTTTCCAGCTACAGCACAAACCTTAGAGCAAGCTGTCGCTTCTACGTTGGAAAGCAACCCTGAAATCAAAAGTGCTTATAACGAATATATCAGTAAGCGTTATCTTAACGACGCTTCTGGTGGTGCTTATCGACCAAGTATAGACTTAGATGGTGGGATTGGTTATGAACATACTGATCTAGCAACCAACCAAGACACTACCGATCTGACTAGAAAAGAAGCAACGATCACCTTGACCCAGTTAATATGGGATGGCGCTAATACATCCAATGATATTGACCGTACTGCGGCTGATGCAGAGTCCGTGCGCTATCAACTACTATCTAACGCGCAAGACATCGCTTTAGAAGTAACAAAGGTTTATCTTGATGCAGTGAAAGCCTATGAAGTGCTTTCTCTTTCGGAAAGTAACTTAGCGACGCACAAAGAGATATATAACGATATTCGTAAGCGCGTGGAATCAGGTATTGGTTCAACCGCAGATATGTCACAAGTTGAAGCTCGTATTGCGAAAGCGCACGGGAATTTGCTTGCTGCTCAAAACAACCTTTTTGATACGCATACTCAGTTTAAAAGACTTGTTGGTCAATCTCCTTTAGGGTTAACTTTCCCTCGCGCAGATGCGGGTGCAATTCCTTATACCGTTGATGGTGCGTTGGCAAAAGCGTTTAACCAGCATCCAGTCATTAAGATTGCACAAGCCGATGTTGACTCAGCGAAGTTCCAATACAAACAATCTAAGAGTACCAACTACCCGACTGTTTCTTTTGAAGCCGCTCAAACTTGGCGTGATGACGCCGGTGGTACAGAAGGCAGCAGCGATGAGTTTTCTGCCATGGTTCGTTTAAGATACAACCTTTACAATGGTGGTTCGGATCAAGACCGCACAGAAAGTGCAGCCTACCAACTCAACAAAGCCAAGGACCTTCGCGAAAGTACTTACCGCAATGTAGAAGAGAGTCTACGTCTATCATGGAGCGCACTTGATTTAACGGTTCAGCAAAAAGAGTTCCTATCTGACCACGTAGACTCGGCATCAGACACGGTAATCTCATATGAGAAACAATACCGTATCGGTAAACGTACCCTTCTCGACTTACTTAACACTGAGAATGAATTATTCGAAGCTCGTAAAGGCTATTTAGATGCTAAGTATGACGAGCAATACGCAAAATATCGCGTAATGAACGCAACTGGTAACCTACTCATCGGTTTACGAGTTGAGATCCCAGAAGAATGGAATGAAAAGGTGGAATATTAATGAAGCTTACCAACACAGTATTATCGCTTTGCTTCATGGTTGTATCTGCCAATGCTTTAGCTGAAAACAACGAAGATGAATTCGAATATCGCGCTCTACCGCCGGTCACTCAAATTTACGATCTTCAAGATGATGACAATGACGGTGTAATAAACGCGCGAGATTTATGTCCCGATACACAAATTGGTGCCGAGATCGATAACGACGGTTGTGGATCATATTTCGAGTCATCGGAACAGAAAGAACTTCACATCTTATTTGCCAACAATTCAACAGAAATCAATCCTGTTTTTCTTGGCCAAATTCGTCAAATGGCCGCGTTTTTAAAGCGGTATGAAAGCACAACCATTCGTCTACAAGGCTACGCGAGTAAAGTCGGAAACGCGGCTCACAACTTAGACTTATCGAAAGAACGAGCATCAAATGTAAGGCGAGCCCTAATAAGTAATGGTATACAACCATCTAGAGTGACAATCGTTGGCTACGGGGATACCGTTTCTAATGAAGAGGGAACCAAAATCAACCATGCGCTCAATAGAAAAGTTGTCGCTTCTGTCGCCGGATTCAAAGGCAACATCAAAGAAGAATGGCATATTTTTACAAAAATTGGAAAGTAACCACTCTTAGTTATGCCTCATCTGAAACGTTATCTTTAGGTAGCGTTTCAGTACGCTTATAATTCCTTAAATAGCATATACCTAAGCCGTCTATAATGTTAATCTTGTCACGTTATCAACATAGAGAATTAATCCATGAGCAAACTAACCGCTGATACTCAAGCAAATCTAGAACTTTTCGTTTCTGAAACACAAGAAACTAAACTTGTATGGGGCCTTCGTAACGAAGAAGGTTGGCTAGCATGTGACTCAAGTGAATTCGAAAGCAGCGAAGTGATGCCATTTTGGTCTTCAAAAGAAGATGCTCAGACTCACAACGTTGAAGAGTGGGCTGATTTTGAAGTATTAGAAATCCCACTAGATATCTTTGTAGAAGACTGGCTACTGACTCTTGCTGAAGACGGCGTTCTTGTTGGTACGAACTGGAATGCAACATTAGAAGGCAAAGAACTTGAGCCTTCTGACCTAGCGAAATTATACATCTAATTTCCGATATCGGTCGCACGATTCGCGCGACCGATATACCTCTGATTAGTATCAATAAATTAGAGACCTACCTCGCATAACCACGTAGTCGCACCATTCAAAATTTGAAGCAACATCAAACTAATAATAGAATATCGTTCTTTATCTGATTGATCGTCTCTTGTGAATCACTTCGTTTTTGTTACCTTTCTACTATTCATTAGCTTTTGTTCTTATAGCCAAGTATCAACATCAGATCGTGACCACAATTCACCAGTCTATACCTCCAATCTAAGCTCTACTCCAAATGCTGATTGGAACGCGCTTTATCTCTCTACTTTAAACCACTCTCCTGAGCGCGCATTAAACATGCTGCAAACACGCTACATCGGCTCAACGGTTTATGGAGATAAGCTTTACCTTGCGTCTCTTCTGTATCAATACATGAGCCACCGAGATCAGCCGTTCTACGGAATCGCTTCAAACGACAATGACTACCAAGCGATAGAAACAGCGTTTATTTCTGCTCTGAGGAAAGACGGCAAAGGCCAATATGAACAAGCACAACAAGGCTTTCTAACACTTTTAGCGAAAATGCAATCTCGCAGTGATTTAACTGGTAAAGCCTTACTAAAGTACCAGCTATGCCGATCGCTTAACGAGCAAGCTAAATACCATCAAGCGAACTATTACTGCTCTGCCCTTCAGTCAGATTTACATGACATCGCTGACCCTGTATTACCAAAATTCGGGACTTATCGAGTCATCGCGAACAATCATCATTTCCGCAGTGACTATCAAGCTGCACTAGACACCTACCTATCACTAATAAACGTGTTTCCACAAGGGCATGATATTTCAGGGGTTTACAACGATGTGGGTAACTTGCTCAAAGAATTAAAGCAATATGAAAAATCGGCGGAGTATCTAGAGCAAGCTCTCATTCTCAGAGTAAACGCTTCAGATTTAATGAAAGCACAAGTGCATCACAGCCTTGCGGATCTCTACCTTAACCAAGAGCAAAGTGAACTAGCAATTCACCACTTTCAGACAGCAAGAACACTGCTGAGCTCAACGTCGCATAGCTACGGTATTGCACTCACAAGTCTTGGCTTAGGAAAAGCGTACACTCAAACGAAAAACTATGATGTGGCGAGAACCTACCTAATTGAGTCTCTTTCAGCTTCGAGCGAACTGAGCAATGATGTCATTCGCATCAATGCTTACTTGGCGATCAGCGATATGTTCGAAGAACAGAAACTGCCAACGGAAGCACTCAACTATGCTCAACAAGCGCTAGAATTAGCTGAACAAGTCACAAGGCATAAATACATCGCGCAGTCACTTCTTCAGCTTTCTGATATTCATCAATCACTCAGCGATTACCAACAAGCTTTCTATTTCTACCAGCGATACTCGTCAATACAAATGGAAGCTAGAGATATCGACAATCGACTCGCACTCGAAGCGCTCGGCCTGACGCACGCCAAATATGAACAAGAACTAGAAAGCTCTTTCCTGACACATCAGACGAAACTCGACCGCGTTCAAATTGAAAAAATGGAACATCAAAGATGGATGTACAACATCGTTGTTATTCTGTTGCTTTGCGCTGCAAGCTTCACGGTATTGATAAACAAAACGGTTCGCGCAAAAGCAGCAATTGATGGCTTAACGAAAGCATATAGCCGAACTGAGATAATTCGAAGAATCAAAAGAGTGAAACGCTGTAAAGGGACGGACAAACAGCATGTGCTCGTGCTGCTCGATCTAGATAAGTTTAAGAAGATTAATGATGAGCATGGGCACCCTACTGGTGATCGGGCACTGGTCCATATTAGTGATCAAATTAGAAAACACTTAGTGAATGGTGAATTGTTTGGTCGCTTAGGGGGTGAAGAATTTGTCATCATGTTAACCGATACCCCACCAGCAGAGGTACGAGAACGCGTTGAAGAGTTGCACTACGCCATTTCAAGCACTGTCTTTTTATCAGAAAGCAAAAAGTCACTTAATGTGACCGCGAGTTTTGCTTATCTAGCAACCTCAAACGCATTAAGTGACTTTGATGACTTGTATTCAGTGCTCGACCAAGCACTCTATCAAGCCAAAAGCAACGGCCGAAACTGCATTATTGATGCATATAACGAACCGATTGATTTACCTGAAATTATTTATTCTCAGCCTGTTTGCGAACCAACTCAGCCATGATGCTTTCGCGATCACCGAGGTAATCGTTAAGGCCAACTTTACGCAGTTCACATGCCGGACAATCGCCACAGCCATCACCAACAATGCCGTTGTAACAAGTCAGTGTTTTGTTTCTAACAAGTTCAAGTGCTGAGTACTGGTCTGCTAGCGCCCATGTCTCAGCCTTGTTTAACCACATTAGCGGTGTTTTGATATCAAGCTGCTTGTCCATACCTTGTACAAGTGCAGAGTTCATCGCCTTCACAAAGTCATTACGACAATCAGGGTAACCAGAAAAGTCTGTTTCACACACACCTGTAATCACGGTTTCAGCACCGATTTGGTAAGCGTAAATACCCGCTAGAGTCAGAAATAGAATATTACGACCAGGAACGAATGAATTCGGCAGCCCATTCTCTTGCAGCTCATGAGACACAGGAATATCGTCACGAGTCAAAGAGCTGATAGCCAGTTCATTCAACAGAGTCACATCCATCACTTTGTGCGCTTTCACACCAAGCTCTTTCGACAATGACTCAGCAACTTCAATCTCGAGTCTATGGCGCTGACCATAATCAAACGTAATCGCATGAACTTCATCATACTCTTTTAATGCTTGAACAAGACACGTTGTTGAGTCTTGACCACCACTGAATACTACCACTGCTTTTTTCATCTTAAATCCTTACGAGAACCTTCTACTAGCGACTTATCTTGCCCAGTAAAAATACAACCTATGCGATGCTCAAATATTTGTGAGTTTGTATTGATAAGCGCCAATTGCGCTCAATGCAGGTATCAATACAAAGCTGAGTAGCGCGGTCTTTTTGGCTGATTGGTTGCAGAGCGATAACAGTGTCGTTAGGAACTGCTGCTCGCTCCAATAAACCGTCAAGTTGTTCAATGTCTTTGCTTGTACCTACTGGATGCTTAATTTCGTTAGCACGTTGCAAGGCGCTATCTAAGATTTCCAGTTTCGCTTTCATCGCCACTTTCGGTGACACCGTAACCCAAGTGTCCGGTGTGGCTTTAACTTCTGATGTTCCGCTAGTCTCAATCTGACAGCGACAACCGTGCTGCTCAAACGCTTCAGTAAGAGGAACAAGATCATAAATGCATGGCTCACCACCAGTAATCACAATGTGCTTAGCAGTGTAACCTTGCTTGATATATTCATTCACGATTCCTTGAGCATCGATTGCTGACCAAGTAGGTGAATCTTCTGTCTTAACCATAATATCGCCAAGGCTGGTTTCCTCTTCTGGCAACGCTTCCCAGGTCTGCTTGGTATCACACCAAGAACAGCCCACTGGGCAAATTTGCAGACGAACAAAAACAGCGGGAACGCCAGTAAACACGCCCTCACCCTGAATGGTTTCAAACATTTCATTAATCTTGTACAACTTTCCCTCAGCTCAATCATTTGATGAAATTAATCAACCGCAGACCTTAAAGCACTTCCCCCTTTTGGTCAAACAAATGAGTACTGATAAATGAGTTGATCAAAGCCCTAGCCTGAACTTTCAAGTTCCCTTATCCTTTCGCCCATAGATTTCGTTAGCTTTTAATTTTTTAGTAAGGAACAACATGTACAAACTGATTGCTCTTGATATGGATGGCACACTACTCAACAGTGAAAAAGTGATTTCTCAAGAGAACAAAGACGCAATCGCCAAAGCACGAGCTGCAGGTGTGAAAGTAGTTCTCGCTTCTGGTCGCCCTTTAGAAGGCATGCAAAGCAAATTAGATGAGCTTTCGATTGACGGCGAAGATGACTTTGTACTCTTCTACAACGGCTCTATGGTTCAGAACGTATCGACAAAAGAGATCATTCACAGTGAGATCAGCAACGGCAAAGCCGCAAAAGAGATTGCTGCCCTCGCTCAACAGCTTGGTGGTTATGTCCATGCTTTCAGCAAGATCCACGGCTTAATCACACCTGAGAACAATGAGTACACTGGTATTGAAGCGCGTATTAATTGCTTAGATATAACCGAGTTCGACTTTTCTCAACTAGAAGATGACCACGAAATCATCAAAACTATGATTGTCGCTGAACCAAGCAAGCTGACTGAAATCATCGGTAAGTTGCCACAAGAGCTTAAGACTCAGTTTACTATCGTACAAAGTGCACCATTCTTCTTAGAGTTCCTAAACCCGAAATCAAACAAGGGTGTCGGTATTGAAGCGATAGCGAAACACTTAGGCATTAAAGCGGAAGAAGTCATCTGCATGGGTGATGCTGAAAACGATCACCATATGCTTGAATACGCAGGCCTTGGCATTGCAATGGAAAACGCAATGGAAGAAACCAAGAAACTGGCGGATCACATCACAGCTAGCAACGACGACCATGGTGTAGCGGTCGCGATTGAGAAGTTTATCTTCAACTCATAAACGCTCAACAGGTTCTAATAAGAATTACTTTTTGCTTGTTTCAGAAATGACAAAGGCTGTGCACGGCACAGCCTTTTTGATTTTGTGTTAGTCGAGTCGCTTACTCTCTTTTCCATGGCAGACGAAATGCCACCACACCAAACAGAATCAAGATTGGGAAACGTAACGTTTCAACAATAAATGAAGCAATACCGCTGAAAGAGACAAAGCTTCCAGCCCAGCTAATCAGCAGATTTCCCGCTAATAACATCGCCATCACTCCAAGAACGATCTTGAATGAGAACTGGCCAACCAAAGGTTTCGAGTCTGTTAACGTCACTAGGCATGCAATCGTCATCAAAATCGCCACCCAGAATGAGAATGTTGGCAGTGGCCATATCACCGTCAGAACAATCGACAGTAAGCACAATGCCCACCAAACACCTTTAGAACTCAATAAGGCGCTAATATCAACATCCGGTTTCGCGTCTAATCTCACGATATGCCACGTCGTTAAAGCGCCTAATACGCCACCCATTAATACATCACTAAAAAACGCACTACCTGAATAAGACTTAAATAGCATGATCCACAGCAGGCCAGCGAGCACTACCAGAATGGCTTTTTGCTCCAAGAGGCGCTTTAGTTTCCAAAAGACTAACAAGGTTAAACTGACCCACAAGGCAGCCAACAGACTTGGAAAACTATACCCACTGCTCATCACCAGTTTCAATGTTGGCATGTAAGCGTGTGGACCTGGAAAACCAAAACCTTGGTGCGCGATTAAAGTAAGTAGTGTCACCGAGATCAAAGTGAAGCAAAACTTCAACGCGAAGTTACGGCCAAAGTACCAAGCAATTAACGGCAATATCACAATGAAGACCCATGGCTTGGCCAACAAGTCAGTCAAAAGCACAGTATTCGCAAATACGCTTGGCATCTTATCGAACGTGTTTTGAAGTGACACAATCCAATTTAATTCAACTTGATGGACTTTGGGTGCCGCGCCCACCAGCTCAGTCACATACGTCACCGGTTGATCTGTCGCAGATAAAAACAGCTCGTTAATCTCAGACCACTGTTCTGGGTAGCGGTATTGGTGATCTTGCAATTCAGTAGGAGGAAGTAACATCGCTCGGCTGACTTCCACGCCATAATGAGGAGCAAACCAAATCGGCAGCTCAAAGCCACCTAACTCATTTCGAGCCTTGTAACTGATCACTTCAGAGTCAGAAATACAATCAAACACGACGGCACTGTCGGTATAACCTAGCACATCACCGACCGTTACCGACAAACCAGCCTCTTCCCACGTTTCACGTTGCGCCGCGACGCCTGGCGGCTCACCTGAAACAACAGTGCCTCCCGGTAGAGACAATTGACCGGTGATCAACTCATCAACCAACACGATTTGGTTATCAGCACGTACTACACACAAGGCGCCCGCGATATGATCGGGCAAAGTGTCGTTTGCCCAAGCGGAAGTAGTACTCAAAAGAGACAGTATGAAAACTAATAAATATCGAATAACCAACGAGTTTACCTAAAAAATAATAGAAGAATATTGAAGACTGCTGTTGCAGTTGAACTATTGTAATCAAAGCCACACAAAATCGCTGTCTACGTTTTGTGCAAAGCCTTCCTCATCCATTGAATGTGAGGTGTGAACCCCATTTTTTGATAGAAGTCCTTGGCAGGCGAGTTAAAGTCCCAAACTTCTACAAAGACTTGTTCAACCCCATAATCATCAAAAGTACTTTCAACTTTGTTAAACAACTTTTCAGCAATCGATTCTTTTCGATAATCAGGCAAGACAAACAGTTCATCGACACTTCCCATCGGCACTGGTTTGCTGACCGTTGAGATAAGCTCACAAAAATGCCCAGAGATAAAGCCAACAATGAGCTCTCCTTTTAATGCCACATAAACCAAACATTCAGGGTCATCCAAGTATCGTGCAATGCTTTTTTCCTGCTCAATCTCTTCTGCCGTTTTAAAGTGCTCTGGGCTAGCAAGGTGGTGATAATGGTGGAGATCGAACATTAACTCGTTAAGTTGTTCCAAATCCGCGTGCTTTGCGGCCCTTAAGGTGACATTCATGACTATTGCGCTTCTCAAACCAAATTAATATCTAAACTGAGTCTAGTTTACTTGCCGTGAGTATCTATACAAGTTATTGAATTAATTCATTGTTTGAAGTGTGTATTTTAGATACAAAAACGGCCACATTACGTGGCCATTCTGTTTGAATGATTTTGAATTAAACGAATATCGAAGCTATGTTTTTTGCTGTGGCTTTTGCTGTAGCTTCAGCTTTATGCACCGTTATCTTCTTTCTCTTCTTTGAGATCAGCAAGCTGTTGTTCCAGTTCAATAAGCTTAATTTCCGCCTCTACTTCCGCAACTCGCTTTTCTGCATCGGTGCGATTGTCTTGCGCTAGACCATCAGCAGTAACTTGGGTTCGTTGTGCGTTTCTTGCATCGTCCGTATCTTTCATTGAACCCGCAACACCACCGGTCTCACCACCTAATGCAGCGCCCTTAACGGCTAAACTCGCATCTCCAGTTAGAGCGCCGGCTGTTGCTCCTAATAAAGCACCACCTACCGCACCACGATTACGTGCGGCATTCTCATTTTCGTTATCCATTGCTGGTGATGCGCAACCAGAAAGAGTCACAATCAGTGTCGCTAAAAGAAAAGGTTTAGTGAATTTCATAGGAGTCTCGCTTAGTTCTTCGTTTTGAGTAGAACCATCTTAAGCAGAGCCGTTAATGAGATAAATAAAGCCACGTTTAGACGATACATCATGTTCAGCTATGTATTATTCAGCCATCGCATAACTGATTAATGATATATAGCTTTGAGCTCGCTTTATCCTCACCAACAAAAAAGGCGACCAATAAGGTCGCCTCAATCGCGCTTTCTCTATAATTCTTGCCTTTCACATATCTCTTAGCCTTTAGACCAAAAGTTTTGCATGTTTGCTACGCTAGGTGGTGGCCTAACACCACAATCTCGATAATGATTTTTATCGCCGATCCCCAGTATCTTGCCATTTTCGTCATCAATCATAGCCGCAACTTTAACACCGTCTCCCACATGGCGAGTTAACACGACAATTTCACCAGCTCTTTCAGACCTTACTGCGCCTAAGATTTGATATTCGTAGCGGCCTTTCCTTGAATTAACGATCATCTTCGAGTTAATAGGGTCGGCTTCATATCCCACACCAATATCAAAAACCGCTTGATAGAGATCGACGCCAGTCTTGGATTCGCATTTAAATACCTTGGGATGGCTCAAAGGCTCTAACAACGCTCTACTCGCTTCATCCTTTGAAATACTGGCACTAGCAGCACTACTGACCAGTAAAGCAATCAACAAAAAGTAAGCTCGCATAAAAAGACCTCAATATGTGGGATTCATAATGAGGTCATAGTAAACGTAATGGATAAGCGGATGAATAAAGTAGAGTTTAGGTAAACCATCACGCTGGCTTATGTATAAATCAACAAGCCGAAAATGATACTTCCTAAACTACGACGTCTATTTACCTAGCTTTTCAGCAATTTCAGTTAAGCTGGTAGGGTCGTCAATCGTCGAAGGCACCACATATTGTTCACCTTCTGCGATCTGTCGGATAGTTCTGCGTAAGATCTTACCTGAACGTGTCTTAGGTAACCTCTCAACAACCAAGGCTTGCTTAAAACAGGCGACCGCGCCAATCTCATTGCGAACCTTGCCAACCAACTCCGCTTGCAACTCAATGCCATCGACTTTTACGCCATCTTTCAGCACAACTAAACCAAGAGGTAGCTGCCCTTTTAAGTCATCGTGGATACCGACTACCGCACATTCTGCAATGGCTGGGTGACCACCCACTATCTCTTCCATTTCTCCGGTCGACAGACGGTGTCCCGCCACGTTTATCACATCGTCGATACGACCCATGATAAATAGATACCCATCTTCATCAAGATAGCCACCATCCCCAGAAACATAATAGCCCGGGAACTGACTCAAATAGCCGGATTCAAACCGATCATGATTGCGCCATACCGTAGGTAAGCAACCAGGCGGTAATGGTCGTTTAAGTGCCACAAACCCTTGTTGATTCGTTTGTGCGATTTCACCCAATTCATTGAGGATCTCCACTTGGTAACCGGGTACTGGCTTGGTTGAAGAACCCGCTTTCACTGGCAAAGATTCAAGCCCTGTTGGATTGGCAGAAATAGCCCAACCCGTTTCGGTTTGCCACCAGTGGTCGATAACCGGTTTATTGGTATGAGACTCGACCCAATCCAATGTTGGCGGGTCCAAACGCTCTCCCGCCATAAAAATCGACTTGAGCGATGATAAGTCATACTTGGTGAGCAACTCACCTTCAGGATCTTCTTTCTTGATTGCTCTAAACGCTGTTGGGGCAGAAAACAGCACATCAACATTGTATTCTTCACAAACACGCCAGAATGCGCCTGGATCGGGTGTTCTTACCGGCTTGCCTTCAAACAGAATAGAGGTGCAACCGTGAATCAGTGGCGCATACACAATATAGGAATGCCCCACTACCCAGCCGACATCGGAAGCTGCCCAAAACACACCATCTTGCGGCATATCGTAGATAGTGCTCATCGAGTATTTCATGGCGACCGCGTGACCACCATTGTCACGCACCACGCCTTTTGGCTTACCCGTCGTCCCTGATGTATACAAGATATATAGTGGGTCAGTAGCTAGAACAGGCACACATACGTGAGGCAAAGCATCCTCAACAGCTTGCTGCCAAAGTACATCACGTTCGTTGTTCAATTCGGCTAGAGACTGCTCTCTTTGGAATACCACCACTTTCTCAGGCTTCCAACGACTGTCCATGATCGCTCGATCAACCATCGGTTTATATGGCAAGACTTTGTTTATCTCGACACCGCATGAGGCGGTAATCAAGACCTTGGGTTCAGCATCTTCAATTCGAACGGCAAGCTCATGAGGAGCAAATCCGCCAAACACCACGGAGTGAACCGCGCCTAGTCGTGCACAGGCTAGCATTGCCATTGCTGCTTCAGGAATCATTGGCATATAAATCACCACACGATCGCCTTTGGTAACACCTTGCGTTGCTAACATCCCCGCGACTTTAGCCACTTGGTTACGCAGTTGGTCGTAGGTGTACGAAGATTGATGTCCTGTAACAGGAGAGTCGTAAATCAGCGCGGTATTATCACCTCGCCCATTTTCACAATGGTAATCAAGCGCCAACCAGCAGGTGTTCATCACCCCATCAGGAAACCAACGTTCAATACCGTTATCGTCAGTTTGTAATATCGTTTTTGGTGGTTCAAACCAATCGATCGCTTGTGCTTGTGTTTCCCAGAACGAATTGGGGTCTTCCCTAGCCCATTGATACTCGGTGATATAGTCTGTTTTTCTGTTCATTCGATTCGTAGCAGACATAGTGCCTCCTCCATGATTTATCCATTAGTCCAAGCGCCTAGCTTTTGGCTGTAGCACTTGATTGCACTCTTTTCTCAGCGTTGTGTTCGTGAACATTTAACCGTTCACGACAATCGCTTTACTTAGGAAAAGGCACTCGAATGGCACCTTCCATGATCACTCGAGCACTACGACTCATAATTGCCCGTTCTATTTTCCAACCGCTTTCCGTCTGAATAGCTTTAGCACCCACTTTTAAGGTTCCTGATGGATGACCAAAGGTCACAAAATCTCGGGAACCCTCACCGACTGCCAAGTTCACTAACGTACCTGGCACACTCGCCGCTGAAGCAATGGCGACCGCTGCCGTACCCATCATGGCGTGATGCAGTTGTCCCATAGACAAAGCACGCACCAGAAGGGCAGTATCTTCGACAGCAACCGATTTACCACTGGAGGCTTGGTACGCTTGAGGCTTAGCAACAAACGCGACTTTAGGTGTATGTTGACGTGATTCAGCTTGTTCTAAAGAATCAATCAGACCCATCGCTACTGCACCATGTGCTCGTATGGATTCAAACAGAGCCAAGGCTTTGGTATCACTATTGATATCTGATTGAAGTTCAGTGCCTTGGTAACCAACCGATTCAGCATCAATAAAAATGGTCGGAATCCCTGCATTAATGTATGTCGCTTTGATGCAACCCAGATCTGGAACATCTAAAAAATCGACAACATTCCCTGTTGGGAACATAGAGCCATTCGCATCGGCTGGATCTAGGAAATCGACTTGGATCTCAGCAGCGGGGAAAGTGACACCATCAAGCTCAAAATCACCCAGTTCTTGGACTTCACCACCAGCGATAGGCACATGAACAATGATGGTTTTCTCTATGTTCACTTGCCATACTCGCACCTCGACCACGCCGTTTTCTGGAATACGATTCGAGTCGACTAGGCCACTATGAATAGCAAATGGGCCCACTGCAGCAGACAGATTGCCGCAGTTACCGCTCCAATCAACGAACGGCTTGTCTATTGCTACTTGGCCGAATAGGTAATCAACATCGTGATCGGCTTTACTGCTTTTCGAAACAATAACGGTTTTACTGGTACTGGATGTTGCACCACCCATGCCATCGGTTTGTTTGCCATAAGGATCTGGACTACCAATCACGCGCAGAAGTAATGCGTCTCGAGCTTCTCCGGCAACTTGCGCATCTTCAGGTAAGTCACTTAAGTTGAAAAAGACACCTTTGCTTGTTCCACCCCGCATATAGGTAGCAGGTACTTTTATCTGTTTGATGTTCATAACTAGCTCCTAATTTGCAAGAAAGTCTTTGGCGAAACGTTGCAATACGCCACCAGCGCTGTACACATTCACTTCGTCTGCCGTGTCTAGTCGGCAGGTCACAGGAACATCAAGCTTTTCACCGTTTTTACGAGTGATGACTAGAGCCAAATCAGAACCTGCTTGGATGTCACCATAAACGTCGTAAAGCTCGGTACCGTCCAATTCTAAGGTGTCGCGATTGGTCCCCGCTTTGAATTGCAAAGGCAGCACGCCCATGCCAACCAAGTTGGTTCTGTGAATTCTTTCAAATCCTTCAGCCACAATCACTTCAACACCCGCTAAACGCACACCTTTGGCAGCCCAGTCACGTGATGAACCTTGTCCATAATCCGCACCCGCCACGACAATCAAAGGCTGTTTACGGTTCATGTAGGTTTCAATCGCTTCCCACATTCGCGTAACTTGACCTTCAGGTTCAACTCTTGCTAATGAACCTTGCACGACTTCCCCAGCGTCCTTCACCATTTCATTAAACAGCTTCGGGTTGGCGAACGTCGCTCGTTGCGCGGTTAAATGATCACCTCGGTGGGTCGCGTAAGAGTTAAAATCCTCTTCCGGCACTAGCATTTTTGTGAGGTATTCCCCCGCAGCGCTCGAAGCGAGAATCGCATTTGAAGGAGATAAGTGATCGGTCGTGATATTGTCACCCAGAATAGCCAAAGGCCTCATGGCAGATAGGCTTCGTTCTCCTGCAAGAGCACCTTCCCAATAAGGTGGTCTGCGAATATAGGTACTTTGAGGTCGCCAGTCATAAAGCGGTTCAGTCGTCACCTGTTCCTCGTCTGGCTGGAACATTTTCACGTAGATTTGTTGGAATTGCTGAGGCTTAACATGTTCACCGACAACAGCATCGATCTCCGCATCACTCGGCCATAAATCACTTAAGTAGATTGGCTTGCCGTTGCTGTCAGTGCCTAAGCTGTCTTTCTCGATATCAAAGCGAATCGTGCCAGCCAAGGCATAAGCAACCACCAATGGCGGTGATGCTAAAAACGCTTGTTTGGCATAGGGATGGATTCGACCATCGAAGTTGCGATTCCCTGACAACACAGCGGTTGAATACAGGTCGCGGTCGATGATCTCTTGTTGGATAGCAGGATCTAGGGCTCCGCTCATACCATTACAGGTAGTACACGCATAACCCACGATACCGAAGCCTAATTGTTCAAGTTCGGGAAGCAAACCTGCCGACTCGAGATAGAGCTTGGCAACTTTAGAGCCCGGCGCAAATGACGTTTTCACCCACGGCTTACGAACTAATCCAAGCTGATTGGCTTTCTTAGCCACTAATGCTGCGGCGACCACGTTTCTTGGGTTGCTGGTGTTGGTACAAGAAGTAATTGCCGCAATGATTACGGCACCATCGGGCATCTGATCATCGCTGTACTCCTTAGCATGCTGCTCTTTCCAAGATGCTTGACTGATGCCTTGTTCAGCCAGCTCTCTGGTTGGCAAACGACGATGGGGATTGGATGGCCCTGCAAGATTGCGCTCAACCTTCGATAAATCAAACTCTAATACACGCTCATATTGAGCAGAATCGAGATCGTCAGCCCATAACCCGGTTTGCTTGGCGTAGCGTTCAACTAATTCAACCTGCTCAGGCTCTCGACCGGTGAGCTTCAGGTATTGAATAGTCTGCTCATCGATATAGAACATACCCGCTGTCGCACCGTACTCTGGCGTCATGTTGGAGATGGTTGCGCGGTCACCAATGGTCAGAGCACGAGCCCCTTCACCGAAGAATTCCAAATAGCTTGAGACCACTCTCTCATTGCGAAGGAACTCAGTAATCGCAAGCACAATATCCGTTGCAGTTATCCCTTCTTGTCGTTGACCCGTCAGTTTAACGCCGACAATATCAGGCAATCGCATCATCGACGGACGACCGAGCATCACTGTCTCAGCTTCCAAGCCGCCCACACCAATCGCAATAACGCCCAGAGCATCAACGTGCGGTGTATGGCTATCGGTACCAACACAGGTATCAGGAAACGCGATGCCTTCTTTAGATTGAATAACTGGAGACATTTTCTCCAAGTTAATCTGGTGCATGATCCCGTTACCAGCAGGGATCACACTCACGTTTTTAAACGCGGTTTTACACCATTCAATAAAATGAAAACGGTCTTCGTTTCTCCGCTCTTCAATCGCGCGGTTTTTATCAAAGGCTTCGCTATCAAAGCCTGCGTGTTCCACTGCCAGAGAGTGATCAACAATCAGTTGGGTTTCGACCACTGGGTTTACCTTGGCAGGGTCTCCGCCTTGGTCGGCAATTGCATCGCGTAAACCAGCCAAATCTACTAGGGCTGTTTGACCAAGAATGTCATGACATACAACGCGCGCAGGATACCAAGGAAAATCTAAGTCGCTCTTGCGTTCAATGATCTGTTTTAAGCTGTCTTCAAGCGTTTCAGAATCACAGCGTCTTACCAATTGTTCCGCCAACACTCGCGACGTATAAGGCAAGGTTTTATAAGCGCCCGGGGATATTGCTTCTACCGCTTCGCAAGCGTCGAAATATTCTAAGCCCGTTCCCGGTAGAACCTTTCGATACTTGTTTTCATCAAGATCTTGGTTTCTTTCAAGTTTTACATCAGACATACATCCACCATTATCTGTTAAATTCTATTCGTTGGTTCTCGAGGCCTTATCACATGAAGAGAAAAGTCACCTCGAGATATAAGTCGGCTCGATATAGAGGACTAACGTAGATGAATAGGTAGCCAGTCTTGATGCTCTGGGCCGGTATAGTCTGCACTTGGACGAATGATGCGATTATTTTCTCTCTGTTCGAACACGTGCGCCGTCCAACCCGTAAGGCGGCTCATCACGAAGATCGGAGTAAATAATTTGGTTGGAATATCCATGAAGTGGTAGGCCGATGCGTGGAAAAAGTCCGCATTACAAAACAGTCCCTTCTCGCGCTTCATTACCGCTTCAACACGTTCTGAAACGGCGTAAAGCTGTTTATCACCCACCTCTTGAGCTAGCTCTTTTGACCAACACTTGATTAGAGCATTTCGTGGATCGCTCTCACGATAAATGGCATGACCGAAGCCCATGATTTTGTCTTTGTTAGCAAGCATCTGCATGATGTTAGTTTCTGCTTCATCAGCGGTTTGCCAATCTTGGATCATTTCCATCGCCGCTTCATTTGCTCCACCGTGCAATGGGCCTCGCAGTGTGCCAATCGCTGCGGTGACACAAGAGTGGATATCTGACAGTGTGGATGCACACACACGAGCGGCAAAGGTTGAAGCATTAAACTCATGTTCTGCGTAAAGGGTTAGCGAGCAGTGCATCACCTTCTTATGAAGTTCACTAGGTGTTTTATCCGTTAGCATTTTCAAGAAGTAGCCACCCAGACAGGCTTCACTTTGATCTTCAGTATCAATTCGCACGCCATCATGGCTAAAGCGGTACCAATAACAAATAATGGCAGGGAAAAGCGCGAGCATTCGTTCAGTCGCAGGCAGTTGCTCAGAAAAATCAGTCTCTTGCTCTAGATTACCTAGCATTGAACAACCCGTTCTCATCACATCCATCGGATGAGCGTCAGCAGGGATAAGCTCTAATGCTACTTTCAAAGATTGAGGCAAGCCGCGTAGGCCAACCAACAATGTTTTGTAATCATCAAGCTCTTTTTCAGTGGGTAAATGACCTCTTAGTAGCAGATGCGCCACTTCTTCGAACTGAGCATGATTAGCAAGGTCAGTAATATCATAACCACGGTAGGTTAAGCCGGTTCCTGACTGGCCTACGGTACATAGCGCCGTAGTTCCCGCACTTTGGCCACGTAGACCAGCACCACCGATTGCAGGTGCGCTTACTGGTGTACTTGCTGTTTTTGCGCTTTGTTGTTGGTTTTCTGTTGAAGCCTTATCGACAGCTGCTTTATCACTCAAAGATACAGACATGGTGAACTCCTTTTCTGTGTTAGCCGCCTGCACTCTTTGGTGCTGCCTGTTTATGTGTCCGGTGATCTTTATCATCGGTACTGGATATGGCGACTAACCATTTCACGTTATTGGATTAAGTTGATTTTTGATTAATTGAAACTGGTTTTACCCTTCACTTGAAAACAACTGATCAAGCTTGTTCTCGTAGTCGTGGTAATTAAGGTGTTCGTAAAGCTCTTTACGGGTTTGCATTGAATCCAACAGAGCTTCTTGATTGCCTTCAACTAACAAGTGCTTGTAAACATTCTCCGCCGCTTTGTTCATCGCACGGAATGCACTCAGTGGATAAAGCACCATATCGACACTTGATTGGGCCAACTCGTTACAGTTATAGAGCGGTGTTTGGCCAAACTCAGTGATGTTCGCAAGAATAGGCACGTGTTTACCCGTTGCTGATTTCAGCGCTGCCGAGAACTTCACGTATTGATCGAGTTGATTCATAGCTTCAGGGAAAATCATGTCAGCGCCCGCTTCAACACAAGCAATCGCCCTTTCAATCGCACTATCAATGCCTTCAACCGCCAATGCATCCGTACGCGCCATAATCACAAAGCTCTCATCGGTTCTAGCATCGGTTGCCGCTTTTACTCTATCGACCATCTCTTGTTGGCTCACAATCGCTTTATTTGGTCGATGACCACAGCGTTTTTGCGCGACTTGGTCTTCCATATGGATTGCTGCTGCGCCTGCCTTCTCCATAGCGCGAATCGTACGTGCAATATTGAATGCGCCACCAAATCCCGTATCGATATCCACCAGCAATGGCAGATCACACGCGTTGGTAATACGTTCAACATCCACCAACACATCGTTCAATGTCGTAATACCTAAATCAGGCAAACCATAAGACGCATTGGCGATACCTCCACCCGACAAATAGATCGCCTGATGCCCTAAGTTCTTTGCCATCATCGCGCAATACGGATTCACCGTGCCGACGATCTGTAATGGGTCGTTGTCTTGCACAGCTTGTCGGAACTTAGCTCCTGCTGATAACTTCATAATGACGCTCCCTGTTAATTGTTAATTTCTAATCTTTATGACTACTGATGTTTAGCTCTCGCCAGCGAAGAACCGCTAGCAAATACCAGTCGCCAATTAATCAAGATCTTTGGATTGAATTTGTTGCTCTATAAGTAATCGGCTTCCCGAGATGTGTCTTCGCATTAGCATTTCTGCTAGCTCTTCATCACGGTTGCGAATCGCTTGTAGGATGTATTTGTGTTCATCGAGCGCCTCTTTGGGCCGAGACTGAGCCCCAGGCGATTGATAGCGGTACATGCGTAATAGGTGATAAAGCTCATCACACAGCAGCGAAATCAGTTTGCTGTTACGACTCGCTTTAATAATGCGGTAATGGAAATCGAAATCCCCATGTTGATGAAAGTAAGAAGAACCTTCGACTTCATCGATGTATTTTGAGTGTGTCGACAATAATCCTTCAAGCCCGACAAGCTCTTCTTGTGTGATATGTCTTGCTGCTAAGCGAGCCGCCATGCCTTCCAATGCCTCTCGCACCGCGTACAACTCGAGTAGTTTGTCTGCCGAAAAAGTAATAACTCGAGCCCCTACATGAGGAATGCGTTCAATCAAGCCAAGCCCTTCAACACGCATTATCGCTTCACGTAATGGGCCTCGGCTTACCTCATAGCGTTTAGCCAGTTCAGGCTCCGAGATCTTACTGCCCGGTGCTAATTCACCGTTAACAATCGCCTCAACGAGGTACTCAGTGAGGTTTTCTGATTTAGTGTTCTCTTTATCGTTCACACGTGTCTTCGTGTTTGCATTTAAGCTGAGATCTTTTATCGCAGTATTCATATTCACGCTGCTCACTTCTGATTGCTGAACCTTAATTGTCAACAATTTCATAACATGAACATAAAATACACGATTGAATTGTCGACAATCAAGCCAATTGTCGACAATTTAGACTAAGGTAGTATTTTTCATAGACGATTAAAACTAATCCAAAAGGACACTACAAACAACTCAACCATCTGTTATTTATCGATTTAATCAGAGTAAGAGTCACTAACCCCCTATCTACCCTAAAATCATTTGAAACCGATATGTCGACAACTTATAGCCGAAACTTGTCAAAAGCAGCCCCCTTCGTATCTATCCACCAGCTCACCGATAAACAGATATAAAAAAGGCGCACTCATGTGCGCCTTTCATTCATCGAACCCGTTCTAACAAGCCAACCTTTAATCAAGCTATCTGACGAGTAACTTCTAGGTATTTGTTGATATCAACGAAATCAATCTGTTCCGGTTTGAGATACTCTTCTGCATAACGCAGGTGAGTACCGCTGGTTAAGAACAATCTAAACAGTTCGATATCGAGATGCTCGTCCAACGCCATTTTGTACATGATGTCGACAGCAACACTGATTGGCTTCGCCTTCTTATAAGGCCTATCCGCAGCAGTTAACGCCTCAAAAATATCGGAGATCACCAGAATACGTTCTGGGATTGAAAGGTCATCACCAGTCAGCTTCCTTGGATATCCCGTACCTTTGAGTGTTTCATGATGCGTCGAAGCATAGCGAGGAACACGGCTTAGCTCTTTCGGGAATGGCAGATTCTCAAGCATCTTAATCGTGCCAAGCATGTGCTCGTTTATCTTAAATCTATCTTCAGCAGTCAATGTACCGCGTGCAATACTCAGATTGTAGACTTCGCCTAGGTTATATAAGTGCTCAGGCACATCCATTTTAATTTGATGTTTCGGGTCAAATTCTAACGGCCTATCTCTTTTCACTATGTGCTCTGGCTTATCACTCAAAAGTGGTTCTGTGGCTGGTAAACTTGAACTCGGCTCTCGATTCATTGCCTCTATCGGTGATAGACCAAGTTGATCATCAAAGTTACGCGTCCAAGTCGTTTCAGCTATCAAGCGAATACGAGCAACTTTGTCATCACTCATGAATTCACCACCAACATTAGACGTCGCGATAAACTCAAAATCATCTTGTAGCTTCTGTTGCGCTTCAGCCAACTCTGTTTGGATTTGTTTGTTCGCTAGCTTGCCTTCAAGCTGTTTCGTTAATGCTATTATTTCAGCATCACGCCACAATACCTCAAATCGAGTTCTCACCTCGTGAATTCGGTTGTAGTTGGCCTCAAGCTTCGTACCTTTATCGACGATGTGTTCCGGCGTTGTTATTTTTCCGCAGTCATGCAACCAAGCCGCAATTCTAAACTCACGGCGTTCGTCATCATTTTTAAACTCAAAGTCTTTGAAGTGCTCAGACTGCGATTGTTCCGCCGCGTCAGCCAGCATCAAGCCGAGTTCTGGTACACGATTACAATGCCCTGCCGTATAAGCGGACTTATCATCGATCGCTTGAGCGATGAGCTTGATAAACGACTCAACAAACGCCTCTTGCATCTGTTCATGTCGTTTAATCTCCATAGCCATATCTTTTACGGCAACAGATAATTCCCACACTTCTTTGATTCGAGTATCAAGAATTGTCACGTTGTCATAATCACGCAGCTTAACCTTATGAGTCTCTTCCTCTAATTGGCGAATTGGATGCACTATCGGCGCACCAAAAGCCCAAGCAATAGGCAGCGTCAAACTCATCAGTAACACCGTTACACCAACAGAGGTTGCTAGACGTTTATTGACTGTACTGAAGACTTCAGATTCGGGAATCAATACCGCAAAATACTCAGAGTAGTGTTCGCCCGTGTCTATTTTCTTTAAATAAAGATGCTTGATCTCGCCATTTAACTCTACCCTTACCATACTGCCTTCAACCGTTGCTTCCTTAGTCAAATCATAAAGTTCAGTATAAGGAACCGTCGTATTCGTATTAAAGCCGGTATCATGCAGCCACTTTTTCGCTAAGGCATCAAGTTGTTCACCACTTAACTTGCTGATAGCTTGATCAATGATTGGAAGCAATTGTTTATGCTTGCTCTGCAGCACCAAATAGAATTGGTTTGAGTAGTTCTGTTTTAGATCTTCTAGAGTCCCATTGACAACAAGGCCTGGCTGGAAAAACCTATCTAATGCAAACGAGAGTACGGGTTCTGCTTCTAAGAAAGCAAAGTTCTCTTCGCTTTCAATTGAATTAAATGCAGACTCTAGGTTTTCAAATTCAACTAAATCAATGTTCGGAAAATCCTCTCTCAACTTAGGAATAATTGACCACCCAGATAAAATGGCAACTTTTTTACCCTCAAGCTCGGCATAATTAGTGACAACCTTCGCGCCGACCCTTGTCACGATAGAAAATGGCAATTCATAAATTGGAGCCGTGTATAGGCCATCTATGCCATTATTTTTATAATTTTGAACCGATTGCAGGCCATCAATACTTCCTTCTTGAAACTTACTGACAAGCTCGCCCCAAGAGAAACCATTAACAAATTCAAACCTGATCCCTGTCATCTCACCAATCATTTTAAGAAGGTCTATCGCATAGCCGTTTGGTTTTCCCGCCACTGAAAAGTCCATCGGCCCCCAATCATTTTGATTAGACACTAACAGCGGAGGGGTATCGTTAACCAAGGCTTGCTGCTCAGACGATAGCATCAATGTTGGTACATCAAACTCCGATTTCTGATTGTTAACCTTGAGGTTAGACGCAATAATATTACCCGATTTCGAATATAAGAAAGACTCAACCTTACTGTCTTCTGCTAAGCCAAGCGCCGTACTTGATAGTTTGCTAGCCAAAGAAGACAACACAATATCAATACCAATCACATGTTGAACTTCAGATTCTATTTTTGAATCAAACGCTAAAGAATAAGTTTGCCCGGTAATTTGTAAATGCTGGAAAAGATATGGCTGAGTTTTTTCGACCGACTGAACATTAGCAGAAACATACCAAGGCCTGGTCGTTGGAAGGTAGTTGCTCTGCTCCGTAGTTGAGTTTCTTAGCGTAAACTCTTGGTCAAAATATTTCGTCGTACGGACGCGCTCCTCCCCTATATTATGAATCTCAACCACAACCCAACGGTCCGTTTGTTGTGCACCGATTTTTTCTCTAACGACAGGGGCAGATTCTAGATTAATAATTTGGAAGAAGTTTTCATTAGACGAGCCAATGTAAATACTATAAAAGAGAGGGTTATCTTTAATTGCTTCTGAAAGAATAGTACGCGACTCTTCTTTCGATATTTTGTTACTTATAGAACGTTTCACTGAAGAAAGTAAACGCGCGGTATTGGCTGCGTCAGAATCAACCGCGCCGATATAGTTACTCAGCTCTTGGGACACCATCGTCAACTTTGATAGGGTATTCTCAGTCGCCATTTTTTTACTGAAGTAATATTGCAGTGAAACCGCAACAACAGCGGTAAGAAATGTCGCGAGTAAAAACATTCCTCCAACAGTAAATCGTAACGAAATTTTTTTGTCTGTCATTATTCGATCCTTGAATAACCACTAGCTCAGAAATGTAACGTGCCAGCTATAATCATATTATTACAGTAGCACTGCACACCTAGCAACATATTATTCTATATATTAAAGAGCGCCTCTCCATATCACTCTTTGTGTCGCAATAAGTACCCTCTTTAATGATACACAGCAGTATAAAGCGACCAGCAGTCAAAAAATTGTTCACATAAACTCAAGAAAAACCTAGTTATTATTGCTAGAGGAATCCTACAGCCACCTCCCCGTGAACTTTATGAACAATATTAATCCAATGTTCTTTATTCTCAATATCGCCGCATTACAGACATTTCATTAACACACCGTTAACTTTAACGTCATCTACTAACCAACACCTTATTCGTGTATTTAGTAGCTGGATATAAAACATAAGTTTCTCTCCATTGAAGAGATCCCCTACATAAGGAACGTGAACCATGTTCAAGGCACTGAAACCTACTCTTACGGCTTCTATTATCGCAGCAACCTTTTCTTTCAACACTTTTGCTGCTGACGTAGAAAAAATCCACTTCCTAATCCCTGGCGGCGCTGGTGGCGGTTGGGATATGACAGCTCGTGGTACGGGTGATGTATTGGTGAAATCAGACATCGTAGAAAATGTCTCTTTCCAAAACCTGTCTGGTGGCGGTGGCGGTAAAGCGATTGCTCACCTAATCGAAACAGCACAACGCCAAGAAGACACGCTAATGGTGAACTCAACGCCTATCGTTGTTCGTTCACTAACAGGTATCTTCCCTCAATCTTTCCGTGACCTAACTCCGGTAGCAGCAACCATTGCCGATTACGGTGCAATCGTCGCGTCTGCGGATTCTAAGTACAACACTTGGGAAGACGTCGTTAAAGAGTTCGAAACTAACCCACGTAAAGTTAAGATTGCTGGCGGTTCCGCTCGTGGCAGCATGGATCACCTTGTGGTTGCGGCAGCGTTCAAAGGCGAAGGTTTTGATGCGAAGAAAGTGCGTTACATTGCCTACGATGCTGGCGGTAAAGCGATGGCGGCACTGCTTTCTGGCGAAACACAGCTGCTTTCAACGGGCCTTGGTGAAGTACTAGAGATGTCTAAATCTGGCCAAGTAAAAGTGCTTGCTGTGACGGCTCCAAAGCGTCTTGACGCTGCGCCTAACATCCCAACACTGACTGAATACGGCAACGAGACAGTATTTGCTAACTGGCGTGGTTTCTTTGCGGCACCGGGTACAAGCCAAGCAAAAATCGACGAGTGGAATGTAGCGCTAGGCAAAATGTACAAAACCGATGAGTGGCAAGTGGTTCGTGACCGTAACGGTTGGATCGACAACTACAAAGCTGACAAAGATTTTTACGCCTTCCTAGAAGATCAAGAAAAACAGATGGGCGACCTAATGCGTGAGCTTGGTTTCTTGAAATAACCAACAACCATAGAGGGCTTATGTGCCCTCTTACTCTTTCCTGTTTCGCCGTGCATGAGTTAACTTCAAACTCCTTTGTTTATTCGTAGACGTATTACTAACGCTTGCCGATTCGTTGTAAACGCAAGTGGCTGATAAACCAGTACCGTAATTCGCTTACCTTTGGTTAGTGATCCCAGACATTTCATTGACTCGCTCATGTGCGGCTTTTTTACTTTTTATACCACCCCAAATGGAGTTGGATATGTCGGACTTACCAACCAAATTTCTGAGTAAAGAATCTTTGCTTTCGAAGGATCGCATCGGAGCCATGATCTTTATGCTGGCGAGCTTGTGCTACGGCTATCAAACCACGCTGATTCCTCTGTTCCCCGGTGACGAGTACGAACCCTTCACAGCAAGAACCTTACCTACCCTGTTGACGTTTATCGGCATTGGCCTTTCGTTGATCCTGCTAATAACAGGACAACCGGATAAGAAAGTCACATGTGACACAACACCGCTAAACTGGAAACTGCTGATTGGCTTCTTGGTGTTAATGGCACTGTACGGTGTTGGGCTGACTTATCTTGGCTTTGTTTTAGCAACCAGCTTCTTCTTACTTGCAGGCTTTTACCTACTGGGTGAGCGCCGCAAAGCTGTCTTATTTGGCGCGTCGTTTCCTTTCGTTATCGCGTTCTTTCTTTTATTAACTCAAGGCTTAGATATCTACCTAGAGCCTGGTTTAATCTTCACTCTTTGGTAGGGATAACATTATGTTAGACGGAATTTTACAAGGACTTTCTACCGCCGTGATGCCAATGAACATCATGATGGTAATTGTTGGCTGTTTTGTTGGTACCTTTATTGGAATGCTACCGGGACTCGGTCCAATTTCAGCAATCGCGTTGATGATCCCGATTACATACGGCCTAGATCCTTCTTCTGGCCTAATCTTGATGGCTGGTGTGTACTACGGCGCTGTATTTGGTGGCTCGACGTCATCCATCTTAATCAATGCTCCGGGTTGTTCTTCAACGGTAGTAACCGCGTTTGACGGCTACCCGATGGCTCAAAAAGGCCAAGCAGGTAAAGCACTTGCTCTCGCGGCTTACTCTTCTTTCACAGGCGGTACGCTTTCAGCAATCATGCTTTTGATTGCCGCACCGGCTCTAGCAAGCGTGTCACTGAGCTTCCAGTCTTCAGACTACTTTGCGTTGATGCTATTAGGTTTGTCCGCTGTAGCGGCGTTTGCAGGCCCAGGTCAGGTAATCAAAGCGTGGATGATGACTATTCTTGGTTTGATGCTATCAACTGTAGGTATCGACAAAGGTGTTGGCGTTGAACGATTCACTTTTGGCCTTACGGATCTGATGGATGGCTTTAGCTTCCTATTATTAGCGATGGCAACATTCGCACTGGGTGAAACCTTGATGGGTATTCTAAAACCAGAGCAAGACACCAGCGCGGAAGAAAGCCAAAAGATGTCGGATATTGGTAGCATGAAGGTCACCAAAGAAGAGTTCAAAGAAGTGGCACCAGTTTCAATTCGATCTTCTATTCTCGGTTTCTTTACCGGTGTTCTACCGGGCGCAGGTGCCACTATTGCGGCATTCCTAAGCTACGGTATGGAGCGTAGCCTCGCGCCAAAAGACAAGCAGAAAGAGTTCGGTAAAGGCAGTATCCGTGGTCTTGTTGCTCCTGAATCAGCAAACAACGCCGCTTCAAGTGGTTCATTCGTTCCGCTACTAACGCTGGGTATTCCGGGCTCTGGTACAACTGCGATTATGCTTGGTGCATTGATTGCCTACGGTATTCAGCCTGGTCCTCGCTTGTTCGTTGAACACCCAGATGTATTTTGGTCAGTCATCATCTCTATGTACTTTGGCAACATCGTACTGGTTATCTTGAACCTGCCTTTAATCCCTTATATTTCTAAACTGCTAGCGGTACCTAGAACGGTTCTACTGCCAATGATTATCTTCTTCTCAATCACTGGCGTGTACTTGGTGTCATTCAACACGATGGACGTATTTGTGATGCTACTGGTAGCGATGGCTGCGATAGCATTAAGGCTAGCCAACTTCCCATTGGCACCATTACTGTTAGGCTTCATATTGGGCGGCTTGATGGAAGAGAACTTAAGACGAGCATTGATGATCAGCGATGGTGAGTTGAACTTCTTATGGGAACGCCCTATTACGATGACCTTCACTATTCTGGCGGTATTGGTGCTGTCTAGCCCGATTCTAGTGAAGCTATTTAAGAGTTTTAGAGCGAAGCCAGTAGAAGTGTAAAGCTTTATCGAATCAACTAAACCTCAACGAAAGGAGCCATTGGCTCCTTTTTTCATTTAAAGCCTCAATTAAAACCAGCGGTTAAAGATGGTAGCAAACTCACAAACCTATCTTTACAACACACATGGCGCTGATATTCATAACAAATTCAAGTAAGGTAACCAGTTAGTTAACGTATTGGATTCTAAAACTATGGATTGGTTGATTCTATTCTTATCAGGGGTGGTTGGCGGTGTGCTTAACTCCATTGCGGGTGGCGGCAGCTTCATCACTTTCCCTGCTTTGTTATTTGCTGGCGTTCCACCAATAGCAGCCAACGCGACCAATACCTTTGCTTCGTGTGCTGGATACATTAGCGGAGCCTACGCTCTGCGCCACGAAATTCAATCTGGTACTAAGCAGCTAAAACTGACTATAGCTTTATGTGTGATTGGCGGTGGTATCGGGGCATTTTTACTGCTGCACACACCAGAAGCTCTGTTCACTCAATCTGTCCCTTGGCTGTTGCTGTATGCTGCTCTGCTTTTCACGTTTGGCGGCACGCTCAATAAATGGCTTAAACAAGCTACAGCAAAACATAAGCACGCCACTAGCGCAGGCGCATTCTTTTCCGCTTTATTACTTTTGATTGTCTGTATCTACGGTGGGTATTTTAATGCAGGTTTGGGCATTGTGACATTGAGCTATTTGGCGCTGGCTGGTTACACCAACATCAACGTGATGAATGGCATCAAACTGCTCGTGTCCGCGTGTGCTTCCCTCGCAGCGATCGTATTTTTTATCGTCAATGGTTCGATTGATTGGCCGTCTGGCATGGCTGTATTATTGGGTACATTGGTTGGTGGTTATTATTCAGCAAAAATCTCTCGCCGCATCCCTCAACACTATGTTCGAACCACAGTGATCATCGCGAGCTTTTTGATCACCGCTTACTTTTTCTATGCTAATTAGACGTTCGGTTTAATAAGACTTGCAACTGAAAAGATAAAGCCAAAAGACTCCACCCTGCTCATACCGATTTGGCTATTTTATTACTTATAAAATAGCCAAGCCAAAATGTGTGAGACGAGTCCTTCAATTAGCAAATTTGATAACAATTTAGACTGTTTTTTAGCCTTTATTTTGCCAAAGGTAGGATAATTCTCCTGTCGAAAGTGAGACTTCATTAGGAGGCGTTATGAACACTAAACTCGGTCATGTCATGTCATCAAGTCGACTCATTTGCTTTGTCGCTTTTCTTGCTGCCACATTCGCGTGGATCCTAAAAATGCCCGCTCTGTTTTCTGTGTCAGCGCTATTCTTACTTATCAGTGCGATCGTTTATGTAACCGATCTTTGGAAGAATCAAAGAAAGAACCGCGAAGCTTAGCCATTTACGGTTTAAATCGAACGAATTAAAAAAGGAGCTCATAGGCTCCTTTTGTGGTTTGCGCTTATCTAATTAGCCGTGCTAATCGCCGACGCCTTATCTAACGACGCCTTCTTATTAACGACGGAAGTTACGACCGTTACCGCCGCGGCGCTCTTTAAATGCAGACGCAGCTTTAGCTTGAGAAGCGTGGATAGACTCAACCGTTAGTTCCATTGGCTCACGAGGCTCTAGCCCATGGCGGAATGTACGTGAACGCGGAGGCATCTGGTATTCGATGTCCGATGCTTTAGGCATGCGCTTGAAACGGTAAAGGTAGAAGTTTTCAACCTTTTCACGAGCCCATTCGGTTTTCTTCAGGTATTTAACTGCACTTGCCACTGTAGGCTTAGTGTTAAAGCAGTTCATACGCATGGCCGCATCTAAAATTTCCCAACCATAGTGATCCACTAATTCAGTGATCATGGTTTCAAGCTTTAAGCCGTGTAGCGGGTTATTTTGTTGCAGTTCGATTCTTTCTTCTTCAGTCATAACATTACCTTTTTCAAGGCAACTAAAGGCCTTGAATTTACTCTAGAACACCGTCATCACTGACCATTTCTAGCTCAATCATTTGGGCATTATTTCCATTGCCCTTGTTTATGTCTTTATGATGGCATAAAGCATGTGCGTTATCCTATTTATCTTTTCATTTAATTTTAAAATGGTTATTTAACGTCCAGATCATCATTAACAGCACTTTAGTTAAGCAATAGCGCATACGCTATTAACTGGCAGACGTATTCGATGCGTTAATGAGTAAAAGAGCCTATAAACACGCTTGGTCACTGAATGAGGTGATGGCCTATATAGAAGCAAACACTGGTTCAATGTTTGACCCAGAGTGGGTTGAAGCGCCTAAACAAAACCTAGACAGCTTTATGGCCATTCGAGATCAATACAACGACGATGTACAACCACATATCATGACCGCCTAAGCGATAATTAGTTGTGTGTTTGAAGTGACCATCTAAAAATACGCAAACCAACAAAAAAGGATGCCAGTTGGCATCCTTTTGTTTTCTAGTTTACAGCTAATAAGAACAACAAGGTTCTTAACTGATTCTAACTAACGGTTATACGTCGTAAGTTGTAGAAGCAGTATCGCCGCCTGTACCAGTCCAGTTTGTGTGGAAGAATTCACCACGTGGACGGTCAGTACGCTCGTAAGTGTGAGCACCGAAGTAGTCACGTTGAGCTTGAAGCAGGTTCGCTGGTAGACGTGCAGTTGTGTAACCGTCTAGGAAAGATAGCGCAGAAATCGTACATGGCATTGGGATACCAGACTCTAGAGATTTCGCTGCTACTTTACGCCATGCCACTAGGCTGCCTTGTAGGATGTTTTTGAAGTACTCGTCAGAACCTAGGAACGCGATGTCTGGGTTTGCTTCGTACGCATCACGTATGTTGCCTAGGAATGCAGAACGGATGATACAACCACCACGCCACATTAGCGCTACGTTACCGTAGTTTAGGTCCCAGCCGTTTTCGTTCGACGCTTCACGCATTAGCATGAAACCTTGAGCGTAAGAGATGATCTTAGAAGCCAGTAGAGCTTGACGTAGTGCATCAACCCACTCTTGCTTGTCGCCTTCAACTGGAGTGATTGTCTTCTCAAACAAAGCTTCAGCTTCAACACGTTGGTCTTTAAGAGCAGACAGGCAACGAGAGAATACAGACTCAGAGATCAGTGTTAGTGGGATACCTAGGTCTAGTGCGTTGATACCAGTCCACTTACCCGTACCTTTTTGGCCTGCAGTGTCTAGGATCTTCTCAACTAGCGCTTCACCGTCTTCATCTTTGTAGCCAAGGATGTCAGCAGTGATTTCAACTAGGTAGCTGTCTAGCTCAGTCTTGTTCCAGTCAGCGAATACTGCTTGCATCTCGTCAGCAGACATACCTAGGCCATCTTTCATGAACTGGTATGCTTCAGTGATAAGCTGCATGTCACCGTATTCGATGCCGTTGTGTACCATCTTAACGAAGTGACCAGCACCGTCGTTACCAACCCAGTCACAGCAAGGCTCACCAGCGTCAGTTTTTGCCGAGATACCTTGGAAGATTGGCTTAACCGCTTCCCAAGCTTCAGCCGCACCACCTGGCATGATTGAAGGACCGAAACGAGCACCTTCTTCACCACCAGATACACCAGTACCGATGAAGTGGATGCCTTTCTCACGACAATGCGCTACACGACGGTTAGTGTCTGGGTAGTTAGTGTTACCACCATCAATGATGATGTCGCCTTCGTCTAGAAGTGGGATTAGGTTTTCGATGAACGTGTCTACAACGTCACCAGCACGAACCATAAGCATCACTTTACGTGGCGCTTCTAGCTTCTCAACTAGCTCTTCTAGAGAGTAAGCACCAACAATGTTAGTACCTTTAGCTGGGCCTTCTAGGAACTCGTCTACTTTAGCAGCAGTACGGTTATGAGCCACAACTTTGAAGCCGTGGTCGTTCATGTTTAGGATAAGGTTCTGACCCATTACTGCTAGGCCAATTACACCGATATCACCTTTCATTATTTTATCTCCTTGCGGCTATTCGCACTTATGCGATAGCACTTGCTGCATTTGAATCTAAGAACCACTCTGTTTCGCCAGTTTTAGACTGGATTTTCGCTGCCGGGTAAGGCAGTTCTGAAGCAGGAGTTGTATGAATTTCTTTAACGATCTCAACTTTACCTGCACCCAGTACTAGGTAGCTGATTCGTTTTGCTGCTTCTAAAACTTTCGCTGTTTTAGAAACACGGATTTGACCAGACTCAGGGTGAGAAGCTAATACAGATAGGTTCTCATCTTGGTAGTTGGTTGCACCTGGGAATAGTGAAGCTGTGTGGCCGTCTGCGCCAACACCAAGCAGAATCCAATCGAATACAGGCGTGCCGTTTTCTGTTGGGATTACGTCTGCCATCTCTTTTGCGAAACGCTCTGCTTCTGCTTTTGGTTCATCTTCACCACGGATGCGGTGGATGTTTTCAGCAGGAAGGTTTACTTGAGTAAACTCTTTTAGTTTTGAAAATAAGAGCGCGTTTGCTTCACCGAAATTGCTTTCAGCGTCGTCTGGTACAACGCAACGTTCGTCGCCCCACCAGAAGTGAAGGTTATTCCATTGAATACCTTCCGCGTATGGCGCCTGTGCTAAAAGTTTGAAAAGCATTTTTGGCGTGCTGCCACCAGACAGTGAAATGTGAACAGGTTTGCCCTGCTCGCTGTATGCTTTCATTTCATTTGCTAGGTTTTCAACAACCAGTTCAGGCGTTGCAAAGATCTTGTGATTGATCATAGTTCGCAGTAATCCGTGTCTGTTAAGTTTTTGCATGGGAAACGCCATGCGCGGCCATCACGTTGCAGAAGTTCATCTGCTTCCTGTGGGCCCCAAGTACCACAAGCATAGCCAAACAGTGCTTGAGGATCTTGCTTGAAGTCTAAGATTGGTTGAACGTACTTCCAACATGCTTCTACCGCATCGGTACGTGCAAACAGAGTCGCATCACCGTTCAGTGCATCAAGAAGAAGACGCTCATAAGCCGTCAGCATCTGAGTTTCAGGCAAGTCAGAGTAAGAGAAGTTCATTTTCACTTCTTTTGCTTTGAAGCCTGCGCCTGGCTCTTTCAAACCAAAGCTCATCTGAATACCTTCATCCGGTTGGATGCGGATAATCAGCTTGTTCTCTGGTGCATCTTGACCAAATACTGGGTGTGGCGTGTTCTTAAAGTGAATCACGATTTCAGTCACACGTGTTGGTAAGCGTTTACCTGTACGTACGTAGAAAGGAACACCATTCCAACGCCAGTTATTGATGTGAGCTTTCAAGCCGATGTAAGTCTCGGTACGAGAATCATCCGCTACACCATGCTCTTCACGGTAACCTAGTAGGTGCTGACCACGAACATCTGATGCTGTGTACTGACCTAATACTAAGTCTTTACGCAGATCATCTTCTTCTAATGGTTTCAGACACTGAAGCACTTTAACCACTTCATCACGAATAGAATCAGCGTTAATTTGTGCAGGCGGCTCCATACCTACCATCGCTAGCACTTGCAGCAGGTGGTTTTGGAACATGTCGCGAACTGCGCCAGAACCGTCGTAGTATCCGCCACGCTCTTCAACGCCAAGGAACTCAGCACCTGTGATTTCAACGTATTCAATAAAGTTACGGTTCCACAGTGGTTCAAACATCGCGTTTGAGAAACGAAGCACTAGAAGGTTTTGTACCGTCTCTTTACCAAGGTAATGGTCGATACGGTAGATCTGGTGTTCTTGGAAGTGATGATGGATCTCTTCATCCAATGCTTGAGCTGATGCTAAGTCGTAACCAAATGGTTTCTCGATGATCAGGCGACGCCAGCCGTTCTTTTCATCGTTCAGGCCATGCGCAGCAAGGTTTGCTGGAATCACACCGTATAGGCTTGGCGGGGTTGCCAAGTAGAACAATGTGTTATTGTTTTCGAATTGGTAGTCTTGCTCAAGCTTGTCTAGACGTTGTGCTAAACGAGCATAGTCGTCTACATCTGAAGTATTGATCGCTTGGTAATGCAGATGTTCAATAAATGCATTCAGCGTCTCTGGTTCAGTTTTTTCCATTTCCTGAAGAGACTTCTTCAGCTTCTCACGGTAAGACTCATCGCTGTACTCAGTACGGCTCACTCCAAGAATCGCAAAGGATTCTGGTAGTTGATTGCTAGCATACAGGTGGTATAGAGCAGGAATTAACTTGCGGTAAGTTAGATCTCCCGACGCACCAAAAATAACGATGCTGCTGTTTTCAGGTATTACCATCATCTTTCCTATAAAAACAAGGTTTTTAGTATTCGCCAAAGGTATCAGCGACATACGAAAATAGATAATAGGTCTTAACTATTACATCAATAGTAAGCGCCTATTAAATTTGAGAATGCGTTTGGTAAACGAGGGTGAAAGCTATCACCTCTATTCGGGACAGTATTGTCTATGACTATTTGATTTACATCAACCACTGTGAAAGCAATCGATTAAATATTGACTCATTTCGAACAAATTCTAATCGATAGTTCCGTTCATTTGACCCGAGGGAGAAGCAAATCGGCATTCTCAAACAGTGTAGTCAAGAAAGAACGGTATCTGGTCGGTGGAGTGAGCAATAGGAAAGGGAGAAAAAGGTAAAACCAGCTTATTCAACTGGCTTTATATTTATTTTGATGGTGTCGTGTTTATCTTTGCGCTTTGTTGTAGCAGCGCTCCGGGCGACCTACGGTACCGTAATTTAAGTCTGCGACTAACTCACCAGTGGTAATCAAAAATTCTAAATAGCGTCTGGCGGTGGTTCGGCTAGCACCAATTCGTTCTCCGGCTTCATCGGCGGTAATATTAACGGCATCAGCTTGCTGAAAAATGGCTCTGATCTTATCCAACGTTACGCCATCAATGCCTTTGGGTAAGGTGGATACTTTTCCAGAGTCCGCTTTGGCATTGGCTTGCAGCATCTTATCAACCAAACCTTGATTCAAATCCGACACACTTTCAAACTCTTGCTGTTGAGATTGATACTTTTTCAGTGCCGCTTCCAAACGAGGGAACATTACTGGTTTCAATAGATAATCGACCACCCCACCACGCATTGCTTGCTGCAGCGTATCGACATCCCGAGCAGCAGTAATCAAGATAACGTCGCAGCCTTGATTGCTCCCTCTTACGTGATTAAGAATATCGAGCCCACACCCGTCCGGAAGATACACATCCAATAACACCAAATTCGGTTTTAAGATGTCCAGTTGCATCAGCGCTTCAGACTGTGTAGTGGCAATGCCGACCACGTCAAAGCCACCCATCTGTTCTAAATAACGATGGTGTAGCTCTGCAATCGCAATATCATCTTCAATGACCATGACTCTCGTGATTGCGTTCATTTATGTTCTTCCTTTAACCATGTTTTTTCCGTCACGATGATCTTCACAAGATCGCTTCGTGCTTAATTATTATTGTTCTTCTTTTGGCAAATAAACCGTCATTCGCGTGCCAAAATCTTGGTTGTCGACCATTTCAAGCTGCCCTTGATATCGGTCTGCCAGCTGCTTTATCAGATACAAACCCACACCACGATTTTGCTTCGCTTTGCTCGATACGCCTTTTTCGGTAAGTGCTTTGGTTGCCAACTCTTTCGGCAAACCGCACCCTTTGTCTTCTACTTCTACGATAATTTCATTACCAAAATCACTGATTGAAACTTCAATAACCCGACGCGCTGGTGCGATTTGACCCTCTTGCTTAATCGCCGTCATGGTGGCATCAAAGGCGTTATCAATCAGGTTGCCAAGAATTGTGACAACGTCATCCGCGTTTAACCAGCTAGGCAGAGCTTCAAGCCTTGATCCCTCTTCCACTTTAAGCTCTAACCCAATCTCTCGAGCTCGCTCTGTTTTGCCTAAAAGCATGCCTGCAATAAGAGGGTCTTTCACCGTCTCTCTTAAGAACTCAATTAAGCTCTGGTAATGAGCGGTTTCTTGACCAATCAATTGTTGAACAGAATCCAACTCGCCCATCTGAATCAAGCCACTAATAGTGTTAAGCTTGTTTTGATGCTCGTGGGTTTGTGAACGCAGTAGATCAGCATATTCTTTGGTTTGTGAGAGCTGGTCTGTTAAATCGTTGATTTCATCTCGTAATCGGAAACTCGATACCGCCCCGACCACCTCACCTGCCACTATAATCGGGCTTCGGTTAGCAATGATTCGCTTATTGTTTAAATACAACTCAACATCGTGGTCGGTGTCGCCGGTTGATAGCAGTTGTTCTAAATCACTGCCTGGCAATACATCAGAAAGGCGCTGTTGATTGAGTGCTTTATCCCTGTCTATCGATAAAACATCGCAGGCACTCTTATTAATTGAACGTAAAATGCCGTGCTTATCGATGCTCAGAATGCCCTCTTTCACGGTACTCATGGTTACATCTAGCTCAACATACAACCGACCTATCTCTTCAGGCTCAAAGCCCAAAATAGCGCGTTGAAAACGGCGAGATACATAACTCGAAATCAAAGCGTTGACCGCAACCACCAGCAACGCCATCACAATCAAAAAGGCTAAGTAAGGTTCGATTCGATCTTGCAACGAATCCAATAAGTAACCAACTGACACCACACCAATAACGGTACCTTGGGTGTCTTTTACCGCGGATTTACCACGAACTGAAAAACCCAGCGATCCTTTGGCTGTCGACACATAAGACTCGCCCAATACCAATGCTTTTTGGTTATCGCCACCACGCATGGGTTTACCGAGCCTGTCATCATAAGGGTGAATCAGGCGGATACCTTTATCATCTCCAACAACGATAAACGCCGCGCCAATGAGCTGAGTAAGGTTACGAAATTTAACTTGGGTTTCTTCAGACAAAACGTAGGGAACGCCATTAGGGTCCAACGTTCCATTTTCTTGAATAATGCTGGTGACAAGCGGCGATTCAGATAGAAATTCAGCAACACCTAACGCTTTCAAACCCATCTCTTGTTCTTGAGATTGTTTGATGTAGTAAAAACCAGCCGCTGCAAGAATCAAAAGTTCAACGAGGCCAGTGACCGTCATGATAATCAGTAACCTTTTACGGAAACTGATACTGCTCCATTTCATATTCCACCGTCCCTAGTGTTAGACGATCAATGTTAACACCAAGTTAATCGCATGACCTTTCTAGGGACGTGAATTTGTGACTGCTACTCAACTAAATAATTGAGCAGATTGTTAATTGATAATCCTTTACGTTGTTCATCTCGATTAATCGTTCATTTTTAGGACTGATTAGCTTAAAAACCAAAATAAACGAATAAATATTGAGCTAGATCACTAAGATTTTAGGTGTTTTTTAGGTTGTTTAAAATAAATACAATTATAATGGTTGCATATGAAGAAGTTTATTGTTGCTAAGCCATAGGTCATGATTTTCAGACCGCGCTTTGAATCGAAACTTCGATTAACAAAATAGCAACAACCCTTCGCTCGCTGGACGTATCTATAACTAAAAGTTGCACGCTCGCCGTTACGAATGATGAACAAACGGATTAAGTATTCTCCCCTATTCATCCATCGCTATTTCAAACTCGGCTAGCCAGACAACGAAGAGGTGACTGATAAAAGCATCACCCAATAATAAAACATTGATGAGCAGGAAGTATCGATCAGTGGCAACCAGTGGCAACGTCCAATAGAAACAGGATAACAAACATAACGTATAAACATTGTTGAAAAGGAAAACAAGGCAATGAAACGCGATAACTTTGGAATTTGTCTTACTAAGACTATGCTGTTCAAACACTTACAATCGACTTTTACTCACGTAAGAGCCTATGAGAAAGATGGCACCTCCCCACTCGATCTCAAGGTATTGTTAGCATTCCCGCAAATGTCAGGGAGAGATTTATTACAAACAATGCAAGGTTCAAGACAATTGGTATGGCGCGCCGATCACCATTGTCCTAGCTTTAAATAAGCCACTTCATTTTGTAAAAACACTTCTATACTGAACTTAAAGAGCACGCTTATGCGTGCTTTTTAAGTTTCATTTATCTTTGATATTCACGTCACTCAATCTTATTTACACTTGATTAACGAGTTATGAAAATTTCTATTCATATGAGACAATCTATTCAAGACAAATGACTATCGCCCTGTTAACATTAGAGTTAATACTCTAATTGGTATTTAATGCAGATGACCAAACCAAAATTCCGATACCTTGCGATCGCCAGTATGCTTCTCGGCACTATGGCTTCGCCAGGCTATGCAGCTCCGCTCACTTTTTCTGAAGCGTGGCAAATATTGCAAGAAAACAACAACTCTCTTGCGGCTCAACAAGCCAACGTTGAACGTTATCAACACCTTCAGAACTCAACAAGTAGCCTCAATCTTCCTTCTATTACCTTAGGGGCTAACTACACGCACCTTGATAGTGATGTGACGATTAATGGTGAACAGTTTTCAGATAGCTTGAGTGGAGTAAACCCTGCTATATCCGCGATTTTGCGCCCTCTAGTTGGTGGCGTTACCTCAACGATTACCGAACAAGACATCTTTAGCTCTTCCATTCGTGCTGTGTGGCCTATCTTCACTGGTGGTCGAATAACCGCTGCGCAAAATGCCGCTGAAGGTAAAAGCGAAGAAGCGCAAAGCCAACTGTTGATGGAGAAACAAGCTCGCTACGAAGACTTAAGTAAGTATTACTTCTCGGTGATCTTAGCGGAAGACGTGGTGAGAACGCGTCAAGCCGTTGAAGCAGGCTTAACTCAGCATCGTGATTTCGCCATCAAGCTTGAACAGCAAGGACAAATCGCCCGAGTAGAGCGCCTACAAGCCGATGCTTCTTTAGATAAAGCGATTGTAGAGCGCACGAAAGCTCAGAACGATCTTAAAATTGCGCAATTGGCGTTGACCCAAATCCTTGGTCAAAATGAAAGTGTAGAACCCTCTGAACAACTGTTTATCAATAAGAACCTGCCTCATATGGACGTGTTCATTGACCAGACACTCATGACCTACCCCGGCCTTAAGATTCTTGATGCAAAAGAGAAACAAGCAAGCAGCTTAATTAAAGCCGAGAAAGGTAAATACTACCCAGAGGTTTACCTTTATGGTGATTACAGCCTGTATGAAGATGACTCTCTAGCCAGTGAAATGAAACCCGATTGGTTGGTTGGCATTGGTGTGAATGTGCCACTGCTTGATACCTCTGGCCGTTCCGACAAAGTCGCTGCGGCTCACAGTGCCGTATCACAGGTTCAATTCCTTAAGTCACAAGCTAAGCAAGACTTAACCGTGTTGGTACAAAAGACTTACCTTGAAGCAAACCAAGCGATTGAAGAGGTTCAAGGCCTAAACTCGAGCTTGTCTTTAGCTCAGGAAAACCTATTACTTCGTAAAAAAGCCTTCACACAAGGGTTATCTAACTCATTAGAAGTGGTTGATGCCGAGCTTTATCTTGCGAGCATTAAAACCCAGCAATCTGCTGCTCGCTTCAAATACCTAATCTCTCTCAACAAGCTGTTAGCGCTAACCAGCGAAATGAATGCTTACTCAAGTTACTTAACGTCTTCTGTTTCGTCTGATTTCGATTCAAGAACAGACACCGATAGCCAGTCAAAAGGATAATTCATGAAACCTATTAAGCCCCTTCTTCTATCTTTAGTTGGTATCGGCGTCATTGGCTGGGTCGGATACAGTTTTTACCAAGCTTATCAACCTCAGCCTGTTAAGCTTCAAGGCCAAATCGATGCGCAGCAATACAGTATCTCATCGAAAGTACCTGGCAGAATTGATGAAATATTCGTGCGCAAAGGCGATTCAGTTGAAAAAGGCGAATTGATCTTTTCTCTTCTTAGCCCTGAGATTGACGCGAAGCTAGAGCAAGCAAAAGCCGGTCAGAAAGCCGCTGGTGCATTAGCACAAGAAGCAGAGAATGGCGCGCGTACTCAACAGATCCAAGCAGCCAAAGATCAATGGCTGAAAGCCAAGGCTGCAGCTGATCTGATGGACAAAACGTACCAACGTGTAAACAACCTTTACAACGATGGTGTGGTTGCCGAGCAGAAGCGTGATGAAGCCAAAACACAGTGGCAAGCGGCGAAGTACACCGAAAGCGCTGCATTCCAAATGTATCAATTAGCGCAAGAAGGTGCGCGTGACGAAACCAAAGTGGCCGCCACTCAAAAAGCGTTAATGGCAGCGGGTGCGGTAGCGGAAGTTGAAGCTTACGCAAAAGACACACAGATCCACAGCTGGTTTAATGGCGAAGTCTCTCAGGTTCTATTGAGCAGTGGAGAACTTGCACCACAAGGCTTCCCTGTTGTGACTGTTATCGACACCAAGGATGCTTGGGCTGTGCTCAATGTTCGTGAAGACATGCTTAAGCATTTCGAGAAAGGCAGCCAGTTTGAGGCGTACCTACCGGCTCTGGATAAATCATTAACTTTCCAAGTAACTCACATCGCCGTAATGGGTGATTTCGCAACTTGGCGCTCAACAGACGCAGCACAAGGCTTCGATTTACGTACTTTTGAAGTAGAAGCGCAGCCTGTCGATACCGGCGAGACACTACGAATGGGTATGAGCCTTGTGGTTGAGCTTTAGGTGACCTATGTCTGCTAACTTCCGATCTACAGGCTCGCAATCAACTGAGCATCACAAAGTGACGAGCCCATTACTAAGGCAATGGGCTATTGTTCGTAAAGATAAATGGTTGTTGTCTTGCCTAACTTGGATTCCTTTACTTCTTGCTGCAAGCATTTGGCTTATATTTGCACAAGGTATCGCTCGTGATTTACCGGTGGCTGTTGTTGATCTTGAACACAGCCAAATTTCACAGCAGTTCACGCGCCTCGTTGATGCTTCACCAACACTGCAAGTCACTCAGAAATACAGCTCAGCGAGTGAAGCGGCAAAAGCGATGATCGAACGTGATATCTACGGCTATGTTGTAATACCTAAACACTTTGACCGAGATATTTACCTAGGTTTAAACCCGCAGGTATCCGTGTTCTACAACAGCCAATTTATCTTGATCGGCAAATTAGTGAACTCGGCTCTGCTACAAGCTCAAGGTACGTTTAACGCTCAACTTGAAGTGGTTAAACAACTGTCACACGGTGATACCACGGTGCAATCCGCATTAGGCCAAGCAGTAACAGTGCAAAGCCAGATCACACCACTGTTCAACAAGAACACCAGTTATGCTCAGTTCTTGGTGTCTGCGGTTATTCCTGCACTGTGGCAAATCATGATTGTGGTGGGCACGATATTGGTTTTGACGGCAAACGTGAGAGCTCGCGGCCTTCACGCTTGGTTATCCAACGCCCCTATGAAGTCACTCGCATCAACATTAACGCCCTACCTTGTCTTGTTTTTGATGTTTGGTATTGCGTTTAGCTTTTGGTTCTATGTGCTCTTAGACTGGCCATTTAACGGCAGCTTTGTGGCATTGACCATTGCCCAACTGCTAACCGTCATCAGTTGTATCATCATGGGTTGTTTGTTTTTCTTCTTAACACTTGATCCGGCAAGGGCGATGAGTTTCGCTGGCGCATTTACGGCACCAAGTTTTGCGTTCATGGGTATTACCTTTCCGGTGACAGACATGAACACAGCTGCTCAAATTTGGAGAAGCTTATTGCCCGTGAGTCATTACATCGAAGTACAAACGGCGCAGTCTAGTTATGGTGTGAGCGCCGCACAGTCTTTGATCAGCCTCTCTTCCATGTTGTGGTACGCGGTTCCTGCTTTGGTGGTGATGTTGTTAATTAAGAAACACTTGGCGCAATCAACTCTAACTGCACAAGCAGATCCATCTACAAAAGCAGGTCTATCAGCAAAAGCAGCTTTATCTGCAAAAACAACGCCGTCAACACAGCCAGAAGCATCAGCACAACAAGGAGTAAAACGATGAGCTTTACTCAACTGCTCAAACAAGAACTCTTAGCGGTATTACGCAATCCTGTCGTGCTTCTTACGGTATTTGGTGGTGTGGTCTTCTATTCATTCTTGTATCCATTGCCTTACGCGAACCAAGTTCCTCAACAACTGAAAGCCTCGGTTGTGAACTTGGATAAGAGTCAAAGCAGCTACCAATTAGAACGAATGGTCGATGCCACCTCTCAAATCGAATTGGTCCGTCGAGACTCCACCATCGCCGATGCAAAACAAGCCGTGCTTAACCAAGAGATTGGCGGATTCCTTGTCATTCCAGAAGACTTCTATAAGGACTTGCTGCTCGGTAAGAGCCCGACGCTTTCTTACGCTGGTGATGCTTCTTACTTCTTGGTCTACGGAACCATTGTTGAAGGGCTTGCCAAGGCCGGTGGCACGTTAGCTGCGCAAGTTAAGGTCAGTCATTTGTTAGTCGAAGGCGTGCCTTTAGAATCAGCAGCCAAAGGTTACAGTGCATTCAGCTTGAACCTGAAACCAACGTTTAATAGTCGCATGGGATACATCGATTACGTGGTTCCAGCCGTCTTTGTGTTGATCCTGCAACAAACTTTAGCCATGGCTTCTGGTTTAGTTGGAGCGACCCAAAATGCTCAATCAACGTTTGGCTACTGGAGCAAAACCTCTCCAGCGAAACTGATGCTTGCCCGCTGTTGTACCTTAGTCGGCATTTATTACTTGTTGTCGATGTACTACTTCGGCGCTAGCTTTTCGATGTATGGGATAAACCAGCTCGCCTCAACAACACAGATCTTAACCTTACTTCTGCCCTTCTTACTGGCCAGCTGTTTGATCGGGATTTTTATTGGTGAGTTAGTACCACGAAGAGAGCTAGTCACGGTTGTAGTGTTAATCAGTTCAATGCCACTGATCTTCTCTTCAGGTTTTATCTGGCCAGTTGAAATGATGCCTGAGTGGTTAGTTCTATTATCACAGCTGTTCCCAAGCACACCGGCTATCCAAGGTTTCTTAGCGCTTAATCAGATGGGTGCATCTTGGCAAGAAGTGGCATCTCAATGGACATTACTCTGGGGACAAGTTTTGTTATGGGGTTCGTTATTGGCACTTAAGCTCTACCACAAATCCAGCAAAAGCGCGGTTGGCAACAACAATAGTCATCGAGCCATTTAGTTTTATGTGCTAGTGGAAAGTAGTCATACTTTCCGCTCATCAAAAAAGCTCTGATAAAGGGCTTTTTTAATATCCTCAGATCCGAATACACCTTCAGCCTTAGAATATTTAAACCATCACCACAACATATCGAATACTCGAACTCCCCTACGTTACCTCTATGTCCCTACAGCCCATCACTCGGAATTCTCCTTCACCCGACTCTATAACAGCTACTGCATATACTTTTCTCAGCCTAAAAAGCACCGACTTATTCCCAAATGATGACAAAACCCGAACAATTGTAAATTTATTGTAAAAATTTCTTTGTTGGCATTATTTTTATGTATAGGATTATCAGTAGGGCTTGGTAGCCCGACTACCATAGTCTTATTGGTGCACATACCAAAAGGATATCCATACAAAGCAAGATCAGTACTTATATTTATTTCGTTTTTCGACCTAGCTACAGCCGTTTATGTTGCCGTCGAATGAAGTAGATATACCGCTGAAATATACAAATCAAATAGAAAACAAACACAACAGCAACAAACATAATTTATTAAAAAGACAGGGAAAACCATGAAAAACATACGTGAATTATTTTTTGGGTTTATATTATTGTTTAGTTCCAGTGCATTTGCAGAAGAAGGATCATTTAACCAAGCTATCAGCAACTTAAGTCAAAGTGTTGATGGGTTTTTCAACGAATACACAGGTTGGTTCGTTGGGCTGATATTTAAAAGTGTACCGATTGGTGAAGCTAACTTCCCCGTGATTGTTGGCTGGCTGTTGCTCGCTGCAATCATCTTCACTGTTTACTTTGGCTTTGTTCAATTTAAACGTGTCGGCATGGCGATAGACATTATCAAAGGTAAGTATACCGATCCTAACTCTAAAGAGGACGGCGAGGTTTCTCACTTTCAAGCGTTAACAACGGCGCTTTCTGGTACTGTTGGGCTTGGTAACATTGCCGGTGTGGGTGCTGCACTTGCGATTGGTGGTCCTGGCGCGACATTCTGGATGATCTTGTGTGGCCTTCTGGGTATGGCTTCTAAGTTCTGTGAGTGTACTTTAGGTGTGAAATACCGAACTATCCTACCTTCAGGTGTTGTTTCGGGTGGTCCAATGTACTACCTAAGCCAAGGTCTCGGTGAAAGAGGTTTAGGCGGACTCGGCAAAGTGCTCGCTATTGGTTTCGCATTAATGTGTATTTTGGGCGCATTGGGCGGCGGTAACATGTTCCAAGCTAACCAAGCACACGCCATGTTAACTTACGCATTTGATGTACCAAGTGAATACGGTGTGATCACTGGCCTTGTACTTGCTTCTTTAGTTTTCTCTGTGATTGTTGGTGGTATGCCTTCTATCGCATCGGTAACAGAAAAAGTTGTTCCTTGGATGGCTGCTCTGTATATCGGTATGGCTCTGATTGTTATCGGTTCTAACCTTGATCAAGTTGGCCCTGCGTTCAGCGCAATCTTTACAGGTGCATTTACTGGTGAAGGTGTTGTTGGTGGATTTATTGGTGCGTTAATTCAAGGCTTGAAACGTGCAACGTTCTCGAACGAAGCAGGTGTAGGTTCAGCAGCTATCGCTCACTCAGCGGTTAAAACAAAAGAACCAATCACCGAAGGTCTAGTATCACTATTAGAACCGTTCGTTGATACGGTAATCATTTGTACAATGACCGCATTGGTTATCACTATCGCTGGTTTAAACGTAGGTCCATTCGATGGCTCTGGTTTAACGGGTGTAACGCTGACTGCTGCATCGTTTACTGAAACGGCAGAAGTATTCAAATACACACTCGCTCTCGCAGTAATCATGTTTGCGTTTTCTACCATGATCTCTTGGTCCTACTACGGTCTTAAAGCTTGGACTTACCTATTTGGTGAAGGCAAAACAACGGAGCTGATTTTCAAAGTGATGTTCTGTGTGTTTGTTGTTATTGGTGCCACGATTCAATTTGGTGCGGTAATCGACTTCTCTGATGCGGCTATCTTTGCAATGTCTATCTTCAACATTCTTGGTCTGTACTTCTTGATGCCAGTTGTGAAGAAAGAACTGCAATCGTTCGTTGCTCGTGTGAAATCAGGCGAAATCAAAACGTATGAGAAATAACGTTTAGTGGAATGAGATTTTGCTCTACTAGTAGCTAACTGGATTCTAAGAAACGACACAGCTCTAATAAACGAAACTGTTCTAAAAATTTTTGTAAGACCCTTTGCTTGAGAAAGCGAGAACAGGACTTCAACTTTTCCAAAATCCCTACCAGCTTGGCTTGTGGGGATTTTTTATGTCTGAATGATTAGGCGAGTTGCTATCCTCAATGCCCTGCTCACCCTTTTCACTCTTTTCACTCTTTTCATCATCGTGTTCAACGTCGACACGACGAACTAATTCTTCTATTTCGATCATCTCTTTTTGCGCTATTGGCGAGCGACAATCATCGAAACAATAAGCTACGGTGCAGTTCTCACAAAGATACTCTGGCATCACTCCATCCCTTGTCGTCAAAGCGGCCAAATGCGAGCTAGCAATCGACTGCGTGTTCATCCTGAACACCACCATTATGCAGCGACTCTGATCTGAAAATATGTATGCAAAGTCATTTAATAGACAACAAGTGACATATCATTGTGGATATACGTAACTATTCACAAATATCTAAGCAAATAATGAAAACACGTAAATAATCAATAATGAGAAAGAACCGGATCTATGCTCCCGAGAAAACGAAAAACGCCCACATCACGTGTGTGATGTGGGCGTTTCAATATTTACTGTAAAACCAATATTAGGCTGGTAAAGCCTTCGGCTTATAGACCCATCTCTTCAGTGAGAGTTTTGATCTGCTTGAGATCCATTGTGTGCACTTCAATCATTTGTCTGATATCGCTCAGTCGAGAGTTAGCGTTATCTTGCTTCTCACACGCGTCAGATTTCGCGTCCCATGATGTACCATCTAAGTAAACATCACACGCTTTCTTAAGAGAACCAAGATTCTGCTCGAGTTGATCTCTTTCTTTCTCAAGTTTTTCAAGTTCTTGAGAAATCTGTAATTCTTTTCGGAAAACTTCACGCGCACGCTCAAACAAAGTCGATTGCATGTCAGCCTGACGATTAAGTTTCTGGTTGTCTTGCTGAGTTTGCTCTAACGTTTGCTTCTGTTCATTTAGCTGTTGCTCTAACGAGTAGTTCGCCTTCTCTAAAACCGAAGACTGCTTCGCTAATTCCTGGAGCTCTTTTTGATGCTCTTCCGTTTGTTTCACTAGAGCGGCTTCTACTTTCGCATCGATTTCGGTATCAACTTTTGCCACTTTAGTTTCAACGGATGTCAGCAACTGTGCTCTGCTGTCATGCAGTTCTTGATAACGAGTTTCGAGTACCTGATAAGTGGACTCCCACTTAGAAGCCGTAACTGTAGAACCAATTAAGCCACCCAGTGCTAAACCTATAACCGCAGCAATGCCGATATAGAGCTGACTGCGCTTATCGCGTTCTTCTATAACAACCACTTCATCTTGTTCGCTTTGTCCAGATTGCTGGTTCACTAGCGGGTACTCCCCAAAATTTGTTTAACGTTACGCGGTTACTGACACGAATGCCAATACTGATTGTGAAGGCTCAGTTAAACCTATCGCTCAAGCCAGAAGCACTTAAGCTTTACTAACACATTCATCCCACCTGTTTACAGGCAGGCTTAACGAGTTAACTCCGAAATCATCAAGCTGGCAGTATACAAAAGGAAACTGCTAACGATAACTATCACTACCCATTTTTGCAGTTTTTCGTTTGTCCGGTAACGAAATAGTACAAATGCCAAAGCCAATAAAAAAACAATCGCTATTAGTCGAGTCATAACTCCTCCTTGTTTCTCTATTTTATACCATTTAAATAAGCAAGTTACGTCAGAGACTCGTTGTTTGATCATTTAGTTGAACAACATTTGTGCAAACAGATATTTTGTAGCTGACATCACATTTTATATGATCTAGGATACGCCTACAGATTACCTAATTATTTAGGCAATTGTTCCGATGAAGACTGCAGGAGAGTGGTTTTTAACTAAACATTAACATTTAGTTAGATTGACCCGCCGAAGAAGTAAATCTTTCAGGTGCTTTATGCTGGAGAAATCCAGAAAAGTGAGGACTGTCGTTGGAGGAACCTCTGGAGAGAACCGTTAGATCGGTCGCCGAAGGAGCAAGCTTAGTGCCCGTTACTTATCTATAAGTGATTCGCTAAGTGAAACTCTCAGGCAAAAGGACAGAGGAGTGGAAAGCAACAGCCTTAATTAACACAAGAATTCTATCTAGAAATCCGTATGTATTAAGTAGTGCGCCCGATCCCTGAGATCTGCACTGCCTTCCCTCTTCTCCTTAAATTTTTAATTTATTAAGGGGAATCTATGAACCACCTACAAGCTACACTACAAACCATCAACCAATTCGTTTGGGGACCACCACTGCTTATTCTGCTAGTGGGTACAGGTATCTACTTTACTTTTCGCTTAGGCTTACTCCAGTTTAGACACCTCCCAACTGCACTGAAAATGGTGTTCAGCAAAGACAAATCTGGTACGGGTGACGTATCGAGTTTCGCGGCTTTGTGTACTGCACTTTCAGCAACCATTGGTACAGGTAACATCGTTGGTGTAGCGACCGCAATCAAGATTGGTGGCCCTGGTGCCCTATTCTGGATGTGGCTTGCCGCAGTATTTGGTATGGCGACCAAATACGCAGAATGTCTACTTGCCGTTAAATACCGCAGAACCGATAGCAATGGCGAAATGGTTGGCGGCCCAATGTACTACCTGCAATACGGTGTCGGCTCACGAATCTTGGCGGTAATGTTCGCTGTCTTCGCGCTCGGTGTTGCTTGCTTTGGTATCGGTACCTTCCCACAAGTCAACGCTATCTTAGACGCAACTCAAATCTCATTTGGCGCTTCTCGTGAGATGTCTGCTGTCGTTCTTACGACATTGGTTGCAGTAGTTACCCTTGGTGGTATCCAATCTATCGCTAAAGTAGCAGGGAAAGTTGTTCCTACTATGGCGGTTATGTACGTCGTTGCGTGTTTAAGCGTCCTGATTTCAAATGCAGACCAACTACTGAATGCCATTACTCTTGTTGTTACTTCTGCGTTTACCAACACAGCAGCTACCGGTGGTTTCTTTGGCGCGAGCATCATGCTTGCTATCCAATCAGGTATCGCTCGTGGTGTGTTCTCGAACGAATCTGGCCTAGGTAGCGCACCAATGGCTGCAGCAGCGGCTAAAACAGACTCATGTGTGAAACAAGGACTTGTCTCTATGACAGGTACCTTCTTCGACACCATCATCATCTGTACGATGACAGGTTTGGCGCTTATCTTAACGGGTGCTTGGCAGACGGATCTTTCAGGCGCTGCGATGACCACTCACGCATTCGCTGTTGGTCTGAATGCAGATACCCTTGGCCCTATGTTGGTTTCTGTTGGCTTAATCTTCTTTGCGTTTACAACAATTTTAGGTTGGAACTACTACGGTGAGCGCTGTGTTGTGTTCTTGCTGGGTACCAAAGCAGTATTGCCTTACAAGATCATCTTCATTGCGTTGGTGGCTTCTGGTGCATTCTTGAAGCTCGACATGATCTGGATAATAGCTGATATCGTGAACGGCCTAATGGCAATTCCGAACCTAATCGGGCTTATCTTGCTGCGCCACGTTGTTATCGAAGAAACCAAGCTATTCTTCAAACCGTTAACTTCTTCAAAAGATTGTGAAGCAGTTAAAGCGTAACCTGAATTGATTGAATACCAAGCCCGCACTTCAACTGCGGGCCTTTTTATTTTCATCACATAGCGAAACGTCTTCAATTATTATGCAGCACATATGCCCTTATAAATAACGAGAATATTAATTCGACTGCTATGCGATTTAATATAGCCAATAGAAGACTAATAAAACCAACACTTAATTAGACATTACTTATATTTAACAGATTGTGTGTTGGTGTCAGGCGTTTTGTCAAAAACATATTAAATTTCTTTTTGTTTCAACGACACAAAAAACCAGAAGAATAAAACATGTGACTTTAATTCATATATTAGTCAGTTTATAGTCATCTACATTGTAGAGAGAATTATAATAAAAATAAAACGTTGGCTATATGATCAGATTCGACCCGATTAAAAACCGTATTTATAACGATGAACGTTCTATTAAAGTAGGATACCGTGAAACTCGAGTTCTGGAGTTATTACATAAAAACTCACCCGATATTGTTAACAAACAAGATATTATTAGCTTCGCTTGGGGAAACGAGTTCATAGGGGATACGTCATTAGCGAAAAGTATAAGTTTACTGCGCCAAGGGTTCGTTAGATTAGGCATCAAAGAAACCCCAATCGTCACCGTTCCTAAGGTGGGCTATCGCCTTATCGATGAGTGCGTGGTGATCGACTCGCCCGTCAATAATGGAGCCACAACTCCCCTTGCTGCTGCGAGCAACCTAATACCTGTAGGCAATAATGGTATTGCTATCGGTGCAGCCGTTGCAGTCGAACCTAAGCCTAACCCTAAACAAAGTTCTTCGGCTTACTTCCCCACAGCTGAAAGCCGAAACAAGTTGTGCTACTTCACCACTGGCTGCTTACTGTTAGCATCAGCGCTATTGGCTTTTGCTAAGGTTAATGAGAGAAACCTCAGCGATATCAACCCCGTTAACCGGCTCAGAGAGCAATGGATAGGTCAAATACAAGTTTTCCAAGCCCCTGAAATGGCGATGACGCCAGAGCTAGAAAGCATTCTCTATCAGTATCAATGTGATTGTGTGGCGTACATTAGCGAAGAAGCGGAATATTCAGAGCTCTCTATTCTCAACAAAGCCACACGCCAGTCCGTCAACATCTTTTACACTCCAACCCAACTAGATCAAGCCAGTACCGAACTGGCGTTATTCCTAGAAAGAGGTCAATTATGATGCCAATCGTTGCGCTCATTTCTGCATTCGTTTTATTGGTTGGCATATGGAGTATCCCTTCGCCCCAACCAAAAGAAGAGCATCGCTACCAACATAGCGTGGTGGACCTGATAGTGAATGACAATGTATTACGTACCGACGGATTAACGAAAATAAGTAACAACAAGGTGCTACACCTGATGTCCGTTCAAGACGACAACATGCCCGACCCACTTGTTCTGCGATTCAGAGGAACAGCCCGCCCTTCGCAATCACTTTTCTTTTCTATTTCTGGCACCATCGACTTAGTCTCTGTGCAAAAAATAAATATAACAATGAATGACAGCCGATTGTCGCCTTACCTGTTAATCAACAATGACCCATTAACGGTAAAGATTGATATCTTAAGTTCAAATGATTTATTCGCCATCATTAAAACGTGTAATACAGGCCGAACACAACTTCTGGCCAAACGATAATTACAGATAGTTTAGCCACTAGTAACAAGTACCCTATTATCAAATAGCAAGCTTTACCTATATTACACATAGAAAACGGATGGTTATTTTCATTGTTCTATCAGTAATGCAATTATTACCGTCTTCCTTACTTTAAGTGTTTACATTTTAAACCAGATAGCAAATCAAGATATTCAAGTTAGATTTTTACTCCTTGTCACTCACTACGTGCCCACCTTAAACTACGAGCATTGTGAATGGTTATATCTGTTCTTCTAATTAACCATTCATACAAGCGTCAAAAATAACGTCAAATAGTTTTGCCGTCTAAGCCCGAATAATAGGCCTTCATTTTTCTAAAAACGGTTTGAGCCCCATCAAACAATTTACGTTTAGTTGCATACTCTTTCACCGTAAAAACACTAATGACAATACAAGCCATTGAATTTACGGGGTAATTTAATTCAACCCTTTTCAGTATCTATCTATTTATCAACATGAAAAAGTGAACTTGTCTTGTTAACTGCACGGCACACAAAACATTATCAAAATAGAAAAATTACAAATGAGGGAATTGTTAATGATCACAGTAAACAGAAGTCTCTTAGCAACCGCAGTGTTGTCTGTTCTATCAACCGGTGTAAATGCGAAGATTTACCCAGACCAAATAGTGTTTGACCAACTTGGTGAAGATGTATGTCGCTCTGGTTATCGTCCTATAGACCGTTATGAAGCCGGAGAGCAGAAGAGTGCTTTGGTCGCTCGTATGGGCACTTGGCAGATCACCGGGTTAAAAGGAAACTGGGTAATCATGGGGCCGGGTTATCATGGCGAAATTAAACAATCAAGCAGTGGGTCAACGTTCTGTTATCCAAACAACGACCAATCTGAAATCCCTAACTATTCCGCCAAATCGGTTCAGGAAGGCAGCGAAATCGATGTTCAGTATGAATTAGTGAACAACCGTACCGATTTCGTTCGCCCATTAAGCTATTTAGCCCACAACCTAGGTTACGCTTGGGTTGGCGGTAATAACAGTCAGTATGTTGGCGAAGACATGACGATAAAGCGCTCTGGCAACAGTTGGGTGATACAGGGAAATAACAATGGTTCTTGTAGTGGCTATCGCTGTGATGAAAAAACCAAAATCACCGTCGACAATTTTGCCTATACCGTTAACGACGACAACTTTTGGCATGGTGATGTTGTCGAGTCAGATCGTGAATTAGTGAAGACGGTTTACGCGACGGCAAGAAACAACAGCAATATCGCGCAACAAGTGGTGGTCGACCTAAAAGTAGACGAATCAACAAACTGGTCGAAAACGAACAGCTATGGATTCTCACAAAGCGTTCAAACAGAGAACACCTTCAAGTGGCCTTTGGTTGGTGAAACTAAGCTCACAGTTAAGTTCGAGGCTAACCAAAGCTTCGCTGAAACAAATGGCAACTCCACTAGCGAACAAGTAACACTTCAAGCTCGTCCTATGGTTCCTGCGAATTCGGAGCTGCCGATTCGAGTTGAGTTGTATCGTTCAAGCATCTCTTACCCGTACCGATTCAACGCCGATATTAGCTACGATGTTGAATTCAACGGCTTCCTTCGTTGGGGTGGCAACGCGTGGCACTCTCATCCAGATAACCGCCCATACAAGGCTCATACCTTCACGATGGGTCGTGGCAGCAGTGAATCTGCCGACATTCGCTACCAATGGGATCACCGTTACATCCCAGGTGAAACAAAATGGTGGGATTGGGGCTGGGCGATTAAAGAAGCTGGCTTATCAAGCATGCAATACGCGACTGGCGGAAGCTTACGCCCCTTCCACTCTTACGTGTCTGGAGATTTCTACGCTGAATCTCAATTTGCAGGTACTATCGAAATTGGACAAGCAACACCAATTACTAACAATCTACGCAGCAAAAGAAGTACTGATTCCGTCAACGAATCTACTGAGCGCATTGGCGACATCGAAGTTACCACCAACTTTAACGCCGATGAGTTGAGTGACTTAGGTTTCGAAGGTGCTGAGATGAACATTAGCGTCGTTGAATAACTGCGCTGTTGAATAAGATCGGTACAAAGATCTACCAGTAATAAAGCACAAAGCCCACGACACATCGTGGGCTTTCATATATTCATGTTCAACTGAAAACGGTGAACTACACAGGCTCTTCCATCAGAAGCTTAACACCCAGCCCAACCAGCACCATGCCCGTCACGCCTTCCATCCACTTCATAAAACTCGCGTTTTTGAGCAAATTTTTAGCCGAGTTAAGAGCGCCAGCCAAACCACATTGCCATACCATCGCAATCATAAAGTGTACCGAAGCCATCAACATAGATTGCAATAAAGGCGAACCTTCAGGGTTTACAAATTGAGGTAAAAAGGCCAGATAGAAAACTGCTGTTTTTGGGTTAAGAACGTTAGACAGAAAGCCTTCACGCAAAGAACGCTTTGCACTGTAAGCCTGCTGAGCTTGTTCTCCGACCTTCAAACCGCCACCGTTTTTCATCAACGCTCGCAAACTGCTTAAGCCAAGCCAGATGAGGTAAACCGCACCTACCATCTTAACGGCTTGAAAGAGTTCAGCGGATTGGGCGAGGATTGCAGATATACCCACAGCAGAGAAAAACGCGTGTACATACAAGCCGCTACAAATACCAAAGCTCGTCATACAACCGTCAGCTAAGCCAGAGCGGCTAGTATTGCGAATCACCAAAGCCGTATCTAAGCCCGGCGTTAGCGTTAAAATAGTGATGGCAATTAGAAATGCCTCAAAGTTCAAAATATCCATATCATTGTCATTTTTGTTCAGCGATCTATCATCAATACCGTGTATCTGAACAATTCGCAAGCAACAATTGCCACCAGCTATACAACTCACTGATTTTGTGCACAATAGAACAGTTTGATTTGTTAAGAAATAGTAAATTCAAGGCATCGTACCGCCTCATGCTTTTCTCGCTATATCTTCGACTGCGAAGGTCGGCGTCATTAAAAAGCAAAGCCATAATCAAAGTACACGAGATGAACCTTAACGCTGACGCAGCCCTAAGGATCATTTAAAGAAACCAAATTAAGAGTAGTCAAATGAGCGCATTCAAAAAACTAGTCGAACACTCTCAAAAATGTTCACGCTTTCAACACCTAGCTTCTATTTGTGGTTGGGACCAAGCTTCAATGATGCCAGCAGGTGGTAACCAAGCTCGTAGTGAAGCGATGGCCGAGCTTTCTGTTCATATTCACAGCTTAATGACTCAACCACAGCTTGGCGATTGGATTGCAGACGCTGAAAATGAAGCGCTGAACACTGAGCAACAATCGTCACTTCGTGAAATAAAACGCCAGTGGCAACAAGCAAACCTACTTCCAGAAAAACTGGTTGAAGCGAAATCTCTATCGGGTTCAAAATGTGAACATGCGTGGCGTAGCCAACGCGGTAACAACGACTGGGTTGGATTCGAAAAGAACTGGCGTGAAGTGGTTGAGCTTTCTCGTGAAGAAGCGCAGATTCGCGCAGACGCAGCCAATCTAACGCCTTATGATGCGATGCTGGATATTTATGAACCGGGCACTAGCTCTACTTCACTTGATACCCTATTTGCAGACGTTAAAACTTGGCTTCCAGGTTTAATTGATGAAGTGATCGAAAAACAATCGAGCGAGCAATTTAACGCACCATCAGGTATCTATTCGACCGAGAAACAGAAAGCACTGGGTTTAGAAGTCATGAAGCTGCTTCAGTTCGATTTTGAACACGGCCGATTGGATGAAAGTGTTCACCCATTCTGTGGCGGCGTCCCTTCAGACGTGCGTATCACAACACGCTATGACGAAGCGGAATTCGTTCAAAGCTTAATGGGTATTGTGCATGAAACAGGCCACGCACGTTACGAACAAGGCTTACCAAAACACCTAGCAGGACAACCAGCGGGGGAAGCTCGTTCTATGGGCATTCATGAATCTCAATCTTTATTCTTCGAGATGCAAGTCGGCCGCAGCGACCCGTTCATTGGACACTTAGCGAACTTGGCTGGTCAGCAATTCTCAGGCTCAGAATTTGAGAAAGAAAACTTCCAGAAGATCTACACGCGCGTGAAGAAAGACTTCATCCGTGTCGATGCTGATGAACTCACCTACCCTGCACACGTTATCCTGCGTTACGAGATTGAGCGTGACTTGATCAACGGCAAGATCAAACACACTGACATGCCAGAGTTATGGAATACCAAGATGCAGTCTTACCTTGGTTTAAGCACTCAAGGTAACTTCACTAACGGCTGTATGCAAGACATCCACTGGACAGACGGAGCATTCGGTTATTTCCCATCTTACACACTAGGTGCGATGTACGCGGCTCAGTTCATGGCGTCAATGAAGAAGACGGTGGATGTGAACTCTGTAATTGAAAGTGGTGACCTATCCCCTATCTTCACTTGGTTAGAATCGAACATTTGGAGCAAAGGCAGCCTGCTGACCACCGATGACTTGGTGAAAGGTGCAACGGGCGAAACCTTGAATGCGCAATACTTCAAAGATCATTTGAGAAGTCGTTATCTTTAGATAAAACGCCCAACCAGATTGAAGTGTTCTACTTGCAGAGCTTGCTGTGTAAGTAGAACCAAGCTGAAAAAAGCATAGTACAAGTATTGTAAGTCAAAAGTCACAATTATGGCTGAAGGGTAGCTTTGGTTCTAACTAGAAAAGGGGCACTTCTGAGTTACGAAGTGCCATCTGTGAAGGTTCTGGACATTTCCGAGTTGCGTTTTATCTAATTTAGTAAGTCATGAATTAACAGAAGTAGGGCAACTCGCTTAGTCGAATGTCCAGTATCACTGGTGCAGATCAGTATCAAGCTGACTATCTCTTCAGTCATGTCACTTTCCCTGTACCTTTAAATAATATAAAAGATATCATACAGTTTGTTGTGATTTTACCCCCAGCCCGTGAAGATAAAGTGACTAAATGGTTGATGTGATACATAGCAATTGTTCACAACTAAAGTTCATAAGGATGGATGACTTTTAGTAGGGAAAATGTTCGCATCCTAAACGATGTAGAGTATTCAATCTAAGTGATTTTGGGGCAGATCTGAGCTAGCAGGCACTTTGCAAGAAAAGCGCCACGAGTAAAACTTCAGGCTTATGAAGCCTCTGGACATTTCCGTTTTAGCAAGATTGCCAATTAAGCAAAGCATGAATTAAAAGGATAGAAAAAGTCGCTTACGTGATTGTCAGGGATCATTAGACCACTACAACTTCAATTGTCAGTTATAACTAAAACGGCACCTAGCCTTTGAGCAAAAAACCCTATATAACTCATCCCCACCTTCATGCTCTCTTACTCGAAAGAAAAAAATACTCTTCCCTCCCTCCTCATACGCGAGAGCTAGCTCAGCATCATCTCTTATCAAACCTTCAGCTACTAAGTGAACTTCTAATGCATCGAGTGCTTTTTCTTCTAAGGCTTTATCGTGAATTGGTTTAAAACCTCCAAATGAAAGGGAAGAAAAAAAAGAGCAAAAACAAAAAAAACAATTCGCATAACTATTCCTTTTTTATTAGTTCAATACTAATTCCAGTTTAGTAAGAAATTAAGATTGTCGCAGCAGTGAAACTAAATAGATAGCTCTCGTTTCATGCAATTAAAGTCGGAGTTCATCATTCTTATTATGGTAAATGGGTAAATTAGCTACCAAAAACAACCCTCAGACCGCCTCAAACGCTCTCAGCGAGGATTTTGGGCTTGTTCAAGGCTATGCTCATACTACCTTGTATGTGTGTGACTCTTTCAGTGCGATTTACAGAGCAAAAACTAGCGAATTCGTTTGAGTCAAGAACTGTACTCTGCCCCCACTTTTCGTACTTTGTGAGTTAAGTCGCCCCGTTAGCAAGAATTTGGACAGCCGCAACTACCTTAAAATGCAGGTCACATTCTCCACTGGACGGACGGCGCATTCGGTTACTTCCCACCTTACACATTAGGTGCGATGTACGCGGCTCAGTTCATGGCTTCAATGAAGAAAACAGTGGATGTGAACTCAGTGATTGAAAGCGGTGACCTATCCCCTATCTTCAATTGGTTAGAATCGAACATTTGGAGCAAAGGCAGCCTGCTTACTACTGATGATTTGGTGAAAGGCGCAACCGGTGAAACCTTGAATGCGCAATACTTCAAAGACCACCTAAGAAGCCGTTACCTTTAATGGAAAAAATTGATAGAGGCTGATCAGTTTATTGATTCAGCCTTTTTAATCACATTTTCAAAACATACTTAGATTGATTTGAAGGTTTTATCCCTTCATCGAACTTAACAATCACGGAAGATTCTGGTACCTACTAGCACGAAATTGGACAAAAACGCGTTAAACTCAAAACTCTAATTCACTTAACTAATATTAGAAAAAGTATCTTGAAACCTTAAAGCTGAGAGGTTGATACGGCGACGTTGAACAATGAGTCTTAGATCTCTAATCAATCACGTTAGTATGGGTGAAGCCTGAAAGTGATAGACTTAGAAAGCGTATTAATAATAATCAACAAAAGTCTGGTGAGTGTGTTATCTTGGTTGTTATCCCTACCGCTTAGTGGGGACTTCTTTTCTTTTCCGAACTCACATCTCGGCACTCCTTAGTTGCCCTCCTAAGCCTCACCGCAGGCTTTAATTATGTCCATTTCAACCCAAAAGTTAAGAAACATCTTCAAACTCACTAGAATTGAAAATGTAGAAATCAACAACGATGTACCCCATTTCGCACCTTGGTTACCACTTGCTCAGAAAGTAAAACCTGTCATCCCTTCTGCGATTATATATTGCGAAGGTAATTTTGGTAAAATTGATGGTAAAACCGCTAATGGGTTAGTGAGACATTCGTTAAGCTATCGTATTCTATCGGTTATTGATAGTGAGTCTGCTGGCTTAGATGCTGGTGAAGTTCTTGATAACAAAGCCAATGGAATACCTATCCTTGCTAATGCTGAAGAAGCTATCATTCACGCAGAAAGCATTCCTGATTACTTCATTTTTGGCATTGCGCCATCAAGTGGCTTTTTATCTGACTTAGATAAAAGCATAATTTTAAATGCCATGTCACTAGGAATGAACATCGTAAATGGCTTACATGAATTCCTAACCGATGATCCTCTATTTTTAGAAGCCAGCTTAAAGAATAACGTTCGAATATTCGATACTCGCAAACCCAAAAATAAAGGCGATCTGAAAACGTTTATCGGGAAAATACACAACGTTAAATGTCCGAGAATTGCTGTCATGGGGACGGATTGCGCGCTAGGAAAACGAACAACAGCAACAATATTAACGAATGAACTGACTAAAAAAGGCCTTAACGTCGTTCTGATTGCCACCGGTCAAACAGGCATTATGCAAGGCGCACAATACTGCGTTGCACTCGATGCTGTTCCTTCACAATTTTGTGCCGGTGAGTTGGAATCTGTCATTGTACAGGCCTATGAAAAAGAAAACCCGGATCTGATTATTATTGAAGGGCAAGGAGCCTTGAGTCACCCTGCGTTTTCAA